>CAKUXT010000013.1 GCA_934700375.1 uncultured Bacilli bacterium
AGAAGGCATCGTCACCGACTGGAATTCGCGCCTAAAAAAGTGATGGTAGTATAAAGCGTGAAAAGTTTAGGTTTTATGATCATTTTTCAATTATCAATAAGGTGCATTATCAATTTTTATTGTATCATCTCAAAAGGCAAATGATACAATAATGATATAATAAATGATACAATAAATTCCCTCGACCAAGACCTGATCAACCATATAAAAGAGAACAAATATATCACAATTCTTGAATTGTCAAAGTTGACAGATAAGTCAACACCGACTATTCAAAGACATTTGAATTGCCTTACTGAAAAAGGAATTATCAGAAGAGTCGGATCAAGAAAAGCAGGTTACTGGAAAATCATCGGATAAGAAATTCAAAAGCTTATTTTAAACAATCCTTTTCATTCTGTCCAATCATGAGATACACCTGTTTAAAAACACCGATTAAGATTGTTTCATCCTTAATAATAAAATATAATAGTCGGGTATCATTGTTTTTGGGGAGTAGTTGAACATCTATCATTCGTCAACACGATGACTGAATAGTCTACCGGATGACAGACCGAATTATCGGCAACAAGACCAAGCAATGAAAAGGGTATTCAATTATGAAGAAAAACGAAGTCGACGAAAAGAAAGAACAAGCGTTTTTCCCGTCCCATGCAAAAAGCATCGATGAAGTGGAACAACACTTCAAAACGGACAGAAAAACAGGTCTTTCTGAAGAAGAAGCAAAAAGAAGATTAGAGGAGTACGGCCCAAACAAACTGGAAGAACAGAAGAAAGTTCCTTTCATCATCAAGTTCCTGAAGCAGTTCATCGAACCGATGGTCATTGTTCTTCTCATCGCAGCACTGGTCTCCCTTGTCATCTTCTTCATCAACCTTGCCATGCACAAGAAGAGCGATGAATGGATCGATGCCATTGTCATCTTGGCAATCGTCATCATCAACGCTCTTATCGGTTCCATCCAGGAACAGAAGGCAGAGCAGTCTCTTGAAGCATTGAAGAAGCTTTCTACCCCGATGTGCACAGTAAGACGTGGCGGAAAGAACCTCACCATCAAGAGTGAAGACATCGTTCCCGGTGACTTGGTCGTCTTAGAAGAAGGCAGCATCGTTCCTGCCGATATCCGTCTGATCTCTTCCGTCGATATGAAGAGCGACGAATCTTCTCTCACCGGCGAATCCGTTCCTGCCGAAAAGGATGCCAAAGCATTATTGAAAGAAGATACCGTCACAAACGATAAATCAAATATGGTCTTCTCTTCCTGCCCTGTCTCATACGGAAGAGGACTCGGTATTGTCACCAGTACCGGAATGAATACCGAAGTCGGTAAGATTGCAACCTTGCTCACCAATGAAGACGATGATGAAACGCCTCTTCAGAAGAAGCTTGCCGTCTTATCCAAACAGCTCGGCATCATCTGCCTTGTCATCGTCATCATCACCTTCTTGGCCGGATTTGTCTGGGCCATCATCAATATCGCAACAACCTCCGGCGACTGGAGCAAATTAGGATGGGAGACTTTGGATCTCTTTGAAGAATCCATCGCTCTTGCTGTCGCAGCCATTCCTGAAGGCTTGTCCGCCATTGTCACAATCGCACTTGCCTTAGGTGTCGGCAAGATGGTCAAAGTCAATACGATCGTCAGAAAGCTTCCTTCTGTCGAAACTCTCGGTTCTGTCACTGTTGTCTGCTCCGATAAGACCGGAACACTCACACAGAACAAGATGACAGTCAAAAAGGTCTATATCAATCAGAAGACTGTCGATGCCGATAAGATCGATGTCAGCGAAGTTTCTTTCCTTGCCACTGGCATGATGCTCTGCTGCAACGCTTCTATCTCCGGCGATCGATATGGCGATCCTACAGAAATCGCATTGCTCGATTATGCAAAGACATTCAATATCTTAAAAGAAGAAACAGAAGAGAAGTCTCAGCCTCGTTTAGATGAGCTTCCGTTCGATTCTGTCAGAAAGATGATGTCCGTCGAAAACAGCTTCAACGGAAAGAAGATCATCTATACAAAGGGTGCTTTGGACAGCATCTTGAAACACACCGAATTCATTGAAATCGATGGTGTCGTCCGTCCTATCACAGAAGAAGACATCGAAAACATCAACAAGGCCAGCAAAGCCATGGCTGATGAAGCATACCGTGTCTTAGCCTTCGCTTATCGTTATCACGATGACGAAAACAGAATGAGCGAAGATCATCTTGTCTATGTCGGCATGGTCGGTATGATCGACCCCGAAAGACAGGAAGCCAAGCCTGCTGTTGCCAAATTGAAGGAAGCCGGAATCAGAACAGTCATGATCACCGGCGACCACAAAGATACCGCCTTTGCCATCGCAAAGAACCTCGGTATCGCCACTGATATCTCTCAGTGCTGCTCCGGAGATGAGCTCAACGCTTTAAGCGAAGAAGAGCTTAAAGCCAAGGTCGAAAACACCAACGTCTTCGCACGTGTCTCCCCTGAAAACAAAGTTCAGATCGTCAAAGCCTTAAAGGCTAACGGAAATATCGTCTCCATGACAGGCGATGGTGTTAACGATGCACCTTCCTTAAAAGCCGCTGATATCGGTATTGCAATGGGTATCACAGGTACTGATGTTGCAAAGTCTGCAGCTGACATGGTTCTGACAGATGACAACTTCGCATCCATCGAAAAAGCCGTCGAAGAAGGAAGAGGAATCTTCTCCAATGTCAAGAAAGCAATCTTCTATCTCCTTTCTTCGAACTTCGGTGAAGTCATGACGATGTTCTTCGTTCTCTTGTTAGGCCTTCCTACTCCTCTTGCCACCTTGCAGATTCTCTGGATCAACCTCATCACTGACTCTCTTCCTGCTATCGCCTTGTCTATGGACAAGAAGGAAAAAGATATCATGAAGCAGAAGCCTAGAGATCCGAAAGACGGTGTCTTCGCCCATGGCGGATTCAAGTTCACTTTAGGTTATGGTTTCGTCATCTTTGTCATCACAATGTTTGCCTTCCTCATCCCTGCCTTCATGCATATGGGAACCTATACTGAAGAATTGGCTGGAAAAACTCTCAATGGTCTTACTGCCAATGCAGATAGCTGGGCATGGACTTGGAAAGGCTTTGTCAACTGTCTCAACTCCAGAGTCGTGTTAAGCGATGGTTCATACGCTTATATCGGAATCCAGCATAGTTCCTTTGGTGGTACACCTGTCTTCTCTGATCTCTTTGCCACTGAAGAAGAACTCAATGCCATCCAGTTCACAGGAGGATTCATCTCCGTCCATGAACAGGCTATGACATTCGCATTCACTGTTCTTGCTATGTCTCAGATCTTCCATATGATCGGTATGACAGATTTAAGAAGAAGCTTCATTCACGTTTTCAAAGACGGAAACTGGATGCTACTTATCTCCTTCATTTTAGGCTTCGCTCTTCAGATTGCAGTCACAGAGCTCCCCTTCCTCTCCTCTCCGTTTAAGACCACTCAGCTCCTCTTCAGCGAATGGCTGATCTTAGCTGCTATGGCCTGTGTACCGCTTATCGTTCACGAGATCCTCGCTCCGATATTCAGAAAGAAGAATATTCAGATTATCTAATAAGCAACAAAAAACTGCTCTTACCTGTATCAGTCCATGATGACTGTTATAGAAGAGCAGTTTTTCTTTGCTCGATAATAAGGGCTTACGCTTGCAACATATTTTACTTCGTTATTTAGATAATGCTAGATATACCAGCAAATGAGGGATGGGATAATGTGTTATAAAATCCTTATCGCAAAACAGTTAGAAATGGCCTCTCAGCCATTCGAAAGGGGCTTAAAGAATGATATGCTATGGCTCTTCTTGTTAACTGATAGATGGAAGAGAGAAAGAAAGATGAAGCTTTTGTCGAACTGCTGTTCATATCTGAGGCATTCCTTTGAAAGCCACAGAGGAATAAAGGCGAGTAAAATCGAGGCTTATGCCGACTTCTTTATGTTCCGCTGGTCCTTAACCAGGAAAACGGGCCTTAAGAAAACAATCGAGGCTATGTTCAACATGGTCTGCGGGACAAGAAAAGATCCTAATTTCACCGCATGATCCGATAAAACGACTTAACTATCGAATTTTCTATCCCTCATTTGCTGGTATATCTAGAGATAATGAAATTCATTTCATCTCAGCATCGCTTGTTTTGCAAGATGATTCCATAGTACATGGGCATCTCCATAGCGCCATCGGATGGAATTTTATACTATGTGAATCAGCACCTTCTCCAAATTGTCCTTAATGAAATTCGTTTTTGAAGCAAGTTCTGTCAAATATTGTTTTGTGTAATTCATCAATAACCTCCGTTGATACGCGATTTGATATTTTCTGGAACAATCAGATTCCAATCCTTGTTAATGATCACGTTTTTGAATTCGCCCTTCATAAGATAGTTTATCTTGTTTGTCAAATGTGCTTTGCAATTATTGAAGAAATTTTCAGACAAATTCAATTGGTCATTGTATATTTCAAGCAAATAACCAACCTTCTGATATAAAAACATTTTGTTGCTATCTTCCAAAACCTCAGTCAGTTTTTCTTCTTTCAAGTATTTGACCTGCTCAAGAGCGTTGAGCACTTCCTCTATCCCACCAGAAAAATCGATCTCGTCGATACAGTCCACAATTGTTTTCTCAAGGGAAGTGACCCTTATCCCCTCACTGACAACATTATTTACGAATGCGATGCTTTTAGAACGTTTATAAATAAACTCGCAATCCTCGAAAATGAAATCATTGAATTTCGTGAGGCTGCCAACAGTGATATCGTTGAAAACCTGATTTGCTATCCCATAGTATTCAAGAGCAGAATGAAAGCAAATGAAAGAAGTTTCTGAAATGTTGCTGGCGATTTCGAACTTGGTCGAATAAATGTCGTTTGTCGAAGGATCGACCAAAGCATATAGATTGTTTCGTATTTTCACATAGGATTTTGATCTCAGCTTATTCGAAATCCAATTCGAATATTGCTTATCATCTTTAAATTGGTTTATCACTTTTTCTTTCGTTATTAATTTCAGCAATGGTTTCATCTTGTGCCTCTCATATTACCAATTTTATACCAAAGCACTTATATTATCAAGTTTTTTAGGCACTTTGTGGTATTATTAATTAGAAATAATGACTATCAGTAATATTAGATTTTTCTAAATGCCGATTCAAAATCGCACAAAATTGCAGCGCAATGATAGTTTTATCAGTTTTCAAACAAAAATTATGTTTGAGTCCTTTTCTTGATAATAATTCCAAATCACGTGGTTCTATACACATTTTGAAATCAATGAACCACACAAAACACAAGTCAGAAAATCAAAAATCGAATGTGATTATCAATCATAGATCAGTCTTTCAGACATCCTATCGGGATGACCAATACACCATCTTCTCTACGATATCCGTATTTTGTACCTGTTATGACAATCTTCAGATCAGGAAGCCTCAAAGGGCATTGTTTTTCACTGCTGTTGTATTTTTCTATCAACCGCTCTATTTCGCATAAATGCAAAGCGCCTTGTTCAACATCATGTTCTCCTAATTTGAATTCGATGAGCGCATATCTGCCATCATTCAAATGCAAAACAGCATCTGCTTTCAAACCATATCTGTCATGATAATAAGAAATCGTTCCATCATATAAAGAAGAGTAAACTTTCAGATCTCTAATACATAGGCATTCAAACAGAAAACCGAGTGTTTTAAAATCCTTGTCAAAATACTTAGGACCTACCCCTAAAGCAGCAACTGCGATAGATGGATCCACAAAGTTTCTCTTTTTTCCTGTTCGAATTGCACTTTTCGATCTGATAGATGGGCACCATGCATCTATATCATCAATGATATAAAGTTTCTCTAATGCAGCAATATATTCAAAGAAGGTGGGCTCACTTAAATTACAATTTACAATAACATCTTTATATATAGTCTTACTTTCAGCCAATGTACATAAATTTCTCGCATATGATTGAAGAATGGTTTTTGCGAAAATAGGATTTCTTCTAGTATTATCTATTTTTGAAATATCAATATTATATGTTTGTTCATATAATTCTTTTGCAACCAGAAGCTTTACGTCCTTATCATCAGATATAAGACATCTAGGCCATCCGCCACGGCAAATGGCATAAACCAAATCATCAAAAGACAAATCTGAAATGCACCCCTCAAATCCATTCGGGTTATCAAACAATTCAGAAATGCTTACCTGGCCATTTGACTCACCTGTTTCATATAAACTCATCGGATTCATTCTGCAAGTGGCAATTCTTAATGTTCCTGTATGTGGAGTATCAACATCTTTAGAACTTGATCCAATCAAATAATATGAACCGACATCATTGGGATGATTATCACAATCGGTGCGTATAGCACCCCAAATTTTCGGTGCATCTTGCCACTCATCAAATAAGATAGGCTTTTTCTGTTGTAACAATTTGCTAGGCATCGTATTCGCAATTTTCAGCAGGTTTTCTCGTTCATCTTCATTTTGAAATTTAACAACCGTGTTGCATTTCACTTCGGCAGTGGTTGTTTTTCCACATCCTTTAGGACCTATTATATTGATTGCGTTAAATATTTTGAGTTTCTTCTCAATGATCCTGTCCACGATTCTTTCTTTGTACATTTTGCATTCCTCACAAAAATTATACTCCATTTAAGTGATTTGCGCAATTTCATTTAAGTGATTTGCGGTATTTTACTTTAGTGATTTGCGCAATTTCATTTAAGTGATTTGCGGTAACGCCATTTCAAAGAATATTTCAGGCACCCAAAAAAACGATAAAACTGAATTCTCAAATTTACTATCCAAGAATCTCTTTGACCTTCACCGCAAGAATATGTTTTTCAATTAAGATCAACAATAATAAGACGTAATAACGGATGACATCATAAGATGGCATTGCTTTATCTTTGAATATCGAATGCTTTTCGATCATAGGGTAATAAAAGTCATTGCGGAATGTTCCTATAGAGTAGAAGTTATGATACAGACAATCCATCCACTTCAGAAGGATTTCATGATCATCATAGAAAGAGAACAGAAGAAACTCTTTGACATAGAAGAGATTCCACTCTTTGTTGTTTTCGCCATTCTGACACATATTCATCATTCTTTCAACAAAAGATTCATAGAACATCGTATCAGGAAGAAGAGATTGTCTGACAAAACCTTTCATATCAGAAAGAGAACAAGCTCTTGCATCATCGATATATCCATCCATCGATATTGAATTGAATTCACCGAATTTA
Organism: uncultured Bacilli bacterium; assembly: GCA_934700375.1. Classification (GTDB taxonomy): domain Bacteria; phylum Bacillota_I; class Bacilli_A; order RFN20; family CAG-288; genus Enterosoma. The sequence goes on from CAKUXT010000013.1 coordinate 7,250, forward strand.
GGATTTGCAGCCAAATCCAAATCATGAACATCGGTCTGCGGATAAAGATACAATCCCTCTTTCATCAATGCACGTCTTAACTGATAGGATGTATCTCTGTTATTGATATTTGTCTCTTCAAGGAAGAAGTGATTCTTGATGTTCAATACAATGGAATCATCGATGTCCTCATCGATGAAAGTGAAATATCTCATCAATGTCTCTTCATTGATCTTCTCCTGTCTATTGATCATCTTCAATAGCTTTGTATAGAAAATAGCAGGGATTCCGGAGGAATAGACAGCGATTTCCGGTTTCGTCCTTTGCAGTGTCGTCAATGAATAATCGACCATCTTCTGAATGACCTGCACCATATAAGGTAAATCACTCTTGGGGAAGAAGAAAGAACTGATATCATCTTTATAGCTAAAGGCAGAGAAGGATACACCAGGTGCAACATAGATATCTTTTCCTTCTTTTGTCTTTGTCTTGTAATAACCGAAGAATACAGAATCCGTTTTGCCAGAAAGATAATCAAACCATGCCTTCTGCAGATACCCAGAATAATGCAATAGGAAATTGCACTGATACTTTTCTTCCTTTTTCGGCGTGAGAACACCCTCTACAAATTTACCCATGAAAGTTGAAAGATATAGCGCATGGAAATCACGTTTCGTGAAGTAATTATTGAAGGTACAGGCATAAGTATCCACTTTACCAAAATAGGAGATAGAAACTACCTCTTCATCGATCATAAGCTTGATTTTTTCAGGAACCAACGTTTTATCAGTGATATAGAATGGACGAGGCATATCATCCTCTCCCAAAAGATAGATTCCATTCTGAAGCGATTTTCTGAACGAATACTCGTATTGGAATTCAGGGATTTCCAATAGAAGAGAAAGAAGTTTCTCATCATCGAATAAAGAAGGGCTTTCTGTATAAAGTGGATTAAAAGATACAAGCGGAACTCCGACTAAAGAGTCAGGAAGGTCTTCACGGTATAAGTCGATATAATGCGTATTGCCTCCATAGAAACCGCTTGTCAAAACAGCCTCATCCCGATAATAGAAACGATCTGAAAGTTTCTTGACCTGTTCGACATATTTCTGATCATCAGCAAAGAAAAGGAGTTTCTTCTGTTCAAAGGTTGTGATGAAGTTACGATGCAATTGATAAAGATTGACATTCATCTCGCCTTCCTCAACAAGAAGAACAGCAGGGAACAGATTATTAAGAATAACCCCACTTGTCTTATTTTCGATATTCTTCACTGCGACATCGACAAGTTCGTTAAAGAGCATATAGACCATCGTCATCACAAAGACTCTCGGTTCCATAACTTCATCGATGCCGATCATATTGGCTGCTTCAATTGCACTATAGCCTTCATTCACGGTCATATAGAAATCCTGGATGATCTTATAGCATCCGTTCTCGACAGGAGATGATTTCAGTAACTCAAAGATTGGTGTATCTTCCTGTTTATTCATAGCGAAGGTACGATCGCATTTCTTTTTGTCGCCCTGAAGGAAGGAATAGATTGACCCTCCTTTGGAAAAGAAGAAGACATAATTTTCTACATAGCATTCAGAGAAGAAGGCAGGCTCATTGATGAATACATTATGCAATTCAAGATTGTGATAGAAAGGAACAGAGCTTCTGCATTTTTCAAAAGGAACAAGAAGACCGCCAGGAACAAGGAACGGAAGCATCAATCCACCATTGAAAGGATAATCGAGCTGTCTTGGCTCTTCATAAAGAAGAGAAAGGAACTGATTGACGTTTCCTCTTCTGAAATCAAAGAACTTCATCTGCTCATAAGCTGGATAAGGAAGGCCCATCAGTTTGATGAAAAGCTGAGGAAGATAGCAGAGGTCTTGATGATTGTCAAAGTATTTCTTCACGCCTTCAAAAGCGAGTTTCAGTTTCTTTTTGTCTTCCTCAAAGCAGAAATAAGGAGACACGACAAGATCTCCTGAACATTTGTCGTCTTCTTTATGAATGACATAATATTTGGCCTGAGCCATATTGAAGACAGGCCCGATATAGAAATCACCGAAGTTTGTATTTCGTATTTCAAAATCATGATCAAGAACAGTTCTATACAAGAACGTCTTGTTGAATTCTTCTTTGTAATACTTGCGGATCAGGTCTCTGCAGATAGCAAAGAAATAACGTCTTAACGAAATGCGTAAATCTCTTTCGACAGGATCTGCAACTTCCTCCAAAGGAAGGAAAGCAAGGTTGATCTTTTCAGTGAAGCTTAGAGAATCAATGCGGGAGAATGTCTTTGTATAGTTCTCGACATTGATCAATAAAGGCTGAGTGGCAAAGTCGAAGAAAAGCTTGTCTCCTGTCTCTGCTTTGTCTAAATATTCTTTAGGCAACTTTCTTTCATCAACACGAATCGGATAGTAAAAAGGATCATCTCTGTACGGGTAATAGATTCTTTCCAGGTTTTGGAAGAAGATACCATGTGCAATGAGATAGTTCATGGCACCGATGATGGAATAGTGATTCCCGTTTAAGAAATCATCAGCTAAATCATCCCCATCCTCAAGGATTCCATGACCTTTATAAATGCCTTTTTCAAAATGGATACGGTCGATGATCTCCGTGACAGGAAGAACATACACCTCTCCGTTTTTTCTCTTTCTTGTTATGACAGAATACGGAAGACCGAGGACCTGAAAAACAATGTCTTCAGGATTCTGATTCTCATAGACATCCGTAGAATCATTAGAATAAAGCGGATATTTTTCCTTGGAGAAGAAAGTATTGTAGAAATACACTCTTTCCAAAAGAGAATCCCTGTCTTCTTCTGCCATATGAAACTTGCCTTCTTCATCTTCATAGACATCATAGAAAGCACCGCTGTATTCATTTACATAAGGAGTATCAAGAGCAGGAATGACATCAGTCTTAAACAATTCAGCATTGAATTTCATACTTACCTCCCAATGTGTTTTTCTTTGTCGACATAGTAACGGACAAGCTTCTGATAAAGATAGGAAAGATATCTGGCTATGACCTGAATGACAGGTTCTTCAAACTCTTTTCTCAGTCTGCTCATCTGAGGGAAATACTCTCTGATTTTATCTTTCAGAGATCCTTCATACAGAGCATCCTTCATCAGTTCAAACATGACTTTCGGATTACTGTTATAGGTATCCAGAATGACACCTGTCGCATAAGCTAAGGTCTCCTGAGAGATATTGTATCTAGAGGAGAAATCGCTCAAGTCATTCTGTATTTCTTCTTTTGTCGGATTGAAAACACGATAGACGCTTTCCGGCAATCTTTTCTTCAGAGGAATCAAGAACGGAAGTCTTGTATTCTCGCCATCGATTCTCAGTTCGCTCTTGTTTGAGAAATCTCCATTGATATGATTTTCAATATCAAGGCACATGAATCCGTCTTTTACAAAGGCTTCATTCACAAATCTGAGTTCAGCCTTGTCACCTTCCTTGAAAGGTTCTGTTTTCAAAAACGGACCGAGATAAGCGGAATGAGAAACATTCAGACAACGTCTGCAGATTGACTGTCTGAATTCGAGTCTATCGATGACATCATCAACACTCATGGTGTCAAAATCGATGTCTTTCATTTTCAGAACGACAAGGAAAGGAAGACCAGTCACTCCTAATACGACAGGAGCCAGCCAATCAGGATCTATATCTCTGTTTTGATAAGACTTCAAAACCAGATTCATGACATCTCGAATACTCTTTTTATCGCATTCGCAGAAGTAATAATGACCGCTATTCACATCATCGGTATATGCGTTGAATCTTGTTCCGAAGATGACATAAGGATAGACAAGATGGGGATTATAATCAAAATTGAAACAGTATTCGTTGAAATTATCATCGGAGAATTCTTTCGATAATTCTGAGATATATGCCATCTTCAGATTCTCATAGATGCAAAGCAGGTGTCCGATGACATACATATGGGAAAGGACAGCTTCATATTTTGATTCATCACAGGCAAAGAGAATCTGATGGATCTCTTCATCAGACATATCGAAGAAGTCTTCTAAATCCATCATCACATCTTCCTGATCGATATCCTGAGGATAGAAGGAAGCAAGAAGAGAGAGGATGGTCGTCTTATCGATATTCAGATAAGGTTTCAGAAGCGGATTCTTCATCTTTGAAAGATCACAGGCAAAGAGAGAAGTATAATCTCCGTCCTTCAGCTTCGTAATAAAATTCGGGAAGATTTCCCTGATTGTGAAATCCGGTTCAATATAGATATGGTTCTCATAGCATTTCTGCTTCAGATAAGAAGAATAGATGTTATAGAACTTTGAAGTGTGTTGATCAAAGCTATCGTAATTGGAAGGTTCTTTCTTCTGGCAAAGATGACAGATTTTTTTCTTATAAGAAATCTTATAAAGAGGATCATAGATATTTTCCTTGATCAGCTGGACGACTTCAGTTGGAAGACCTAATTTATAAATGTCGTCTGTTCTTCTTTCATATTCTTCAATCACATTATCAACATCATCTTCATTGACCGGATGAATGCTTAAAAGATAGGCATACCTCTCTTCCAATGCTTTTTTGGAGCATTCACAAAGATAGGGTTTGGAGAAAGGAGTCTTCTTAAAGGCATAGAACATCTTTCCCTTTAAGACATACGGATAAGAAAGTTCCGGTTCATAAGACATTTCATTCATCCATGAATAATCCAGAATCTGAAGAATACCGGATTCCTCATTTTTCATGCAGTACTGTCGAAGTTCCGATTCTGCAACATAGAAGGGATAAGCGATAAGATAGGAAAAGAAATGGATAGCCCCATCAAGATAGGCCATCATATCATAACGGGAAAGAAGCGATTCAATCGCATCTTTCAAGGAGCGGTTCTTGAAAGAATGATAGAATTCAAATCCAGCACGAAGAGAAGATCGTTTATCTAATTCATCGACCATCTTTTCTGTCTTCTTGTCTACTATTCCTCCCCTCTCAATCAGATAAGAATAGAAGAAGCGAGTCTTCAAAGAATAACACTGATCATCGAAAGCAGCAGTCAAAGCATCACATCTATTCTGAGGAAGAATCTCGATTGTGATGTTCTTCTCATTCATCTGAACATTCTTTATCGGGTAATACACGATTCCCTGATTGAGAAGATAACGGCTTAAGAAGACGACTTTGTGTTCTGTTGCAGAGAAGAAATAACTGTAATTGACATCATATCTTTTTACACCGAGATAATACTCCGTATAAGAGATTTCATCTGTGAAAGGAAGAGAGGAAAGAAGTTCTTCCTCTGTTTTGATATCCTTGTCTTTCAACGAGAGATATCCATAATACGGAAGAGCGGATCTCGCATAGATTCCTAAGATATCATCAGTTCCGTATTTAATAACCAATCTATGAATCGTATTATAGATTTCTTCTTTTTGGAAATTAGAGAAATACCACTTTTTGCAATCAAGTGAAAACATATCGCCAGAGAACGATGAAATAGAATAATACGTTCTTGTGTTTCTGATTTTGACTTTGGTGAGATAAGAATTCTTGATTGTCGGATTATTGATGACAGTATAAGAATAAATATCATAAAGATGATTGATGAATGTCGCAATCATCCTTCTTAATATCTTCGCATATTTTGTTCGATAAACAGGATCAGGCAAAGAACTTGCTATCTCAGCATCATAATCATCATTGATGAAATGAGCAATCCTTCTCTCTAAAGGATACTGATCCATCTCCTTCATGATGGAGATGAAATGAGAATCATAATCGATACCTAAAAAATCGATTGCCAGTCTTTCGTAATCGAATGTCTTATATTCCGTCAAAAATTCTTTATCGAAAGCATCCTCTTTTAAGAAGACAGGAAGAACGGGATTATCGTTTTCGATAAAGGGAATTGTTTCATCATAAAGGAAAAAGATTCCATTCTTCAGACAGAAAAGCTGAAAGTCATCATGATACCACTTGGTATCATCTTCATTTGCTCTTTGCTGATAGCATTCCTTTTTCAGATTGGAAAGTCCATCTTTGAAAGTGAGCTGAGAGAGGATATCTTCATTCAGATCCAAATTATCGAAAACAGGGCGCGGGAGACCTAAAATCTGAAACAGAACTTCTTTGTCGCTCCCTTCTTTATAGACATAGGAGTGCGCATCGAATACAGGGTATTTCTTTCTGTCTTTGATCTTATTCTCATAAAACCAAAGAGCCATTTTCAAAGAATCAAAGTCTTCTTTAGGCAAGACATAATTCTCATCTCTTGTCATAAAGGCAATATGAAAAGAACCGAATACTGCTTTCTGATAATCTCTTGAAAAATCTAAGAACAACTCTTCTGTTTCTTTTTTAAGTGTCATATATTATCTCCAAACTTTATAGTGCAATTCTTATCGGATGTAGACTCGACCTGGAAAGTATACTGTGATTTTGTTCCATCATCGAAGCGGAACTCATCATAGATTTCTTTTCCGAATTCAGCTCCTTTCTTGTATAAAGAGCTATTGGTAGAATATCCGGTCTTCTGACCATTGATTCTCTTTCCTGTAGCAGGAAGAAGAGAAATAAGTCTTCCTCGATAATAGGACATGCCCTCATCCTTGAGATCGGTATCATATCCTCTTGATGCTGTATTGTTATAGATAAGAGAATAAAGGAAGGTATATCCCCAGTTTGATGAATAAGAAGGAAGCTTATCATATGCGCATCCATCCCAGATGATGCTGGAATTGCTATCAGGAAGAAGTTTTCCGACTGTCGCATTGATATGATAGACAAGGATTCCAGGCTGAGAATAGGTGGAGAGATTGTTCTCATACGGCTTGAGACTGTCCTGATAGTTCAGTCCAGTCGGCGTATAGTATTCGATGAGAAGATATTCATCAAAAGGAGTGCCGTTATAATTGATGCTTCCGTCTTTGTAAGTCGGAAGTAGGAAGGCTTCTCCTGATTCATTCTGACTGTTGAGCGTCAGCTTATAGTCATTGGCAGAAAGATATTCCTGTGTCAATACAGTCGGCTTCAGCCAACCCAGGAAGTATTTGGAATATGCATCATGGTCGCCGATATTGAAATCCATCATATCGACACCGCCTACCGGTGTATCTGCATTGCCTGTTCTTGTTCTTGTCGAATAATCGTAATCATAGGAATAGTAGTCATCAAGACCTAACATATGGCCGGTCTCATGAATGAAGGTATGAGCATCCGCAGAAGAACTGCTTGAAAGCAGAGTTGAATAATCCTGTCTTGTCAGGAAATCGACGCTTGCCCATGCATAGCAGCAGGCTTTCATTCCTTGGTAAGTCTTGTCATCATCCGCCCATGTCGTATAGGCCCAGTAAAAGTCAGAATTATTGGAATAGCGGGGAGAATAGACCATCCACACGCCATCGATATATCCGTCGTGGTCGTTATCATACTGGGTAAGATCGATGGAATCTCCTAAAGCGGACAAAGCAGAACTGAGGATGACATCTGTATAGGTCATGTTCTTTTTGTCATAAGCTTTTGCAGTGCTTTCAGCCGTAGAGGTAGTCGACTTCAATGTACAGACAGGAGCGACTTCTCCTGTGATACGAAGCTTTCCATAGCTGGATTTTTCATAGAAGGAAGAGACGGATTCCCATCCTGTCTCAGAAGATTTTCCGAAAAATCCGTTTCTGATCAAGGCAAGTTCGTTAGAGGAAAAACTATCGTCCTGCATGGCGATCGGAATAACCAAAAGCTTGACGTCTCCTGTAGAAGGGAGATATCTTTGCCCATATCCTAAACCGAGAAGATTTTTGTTTAAATTATCGTTCTTGAAATCGGATGTATATCTTGGGGTTTTGTATTCCGTATAGGCTTTTCCGGTGTTGGTGTTCTCTTTCTCAGTCGGTTTCTCAATGAAGTCAAAGAAAAAGCAGGAGGTAAGCGGAATCAAAGATGCAAGAGACAATAGCCCTAAGATTTTCTTCTTCATATTAGTCTCCGTAATCGGAACCGCGTGATTCCGGCTGAATGAGAACCTGGGCCTGATCAGCAACATCCATTGCTGTCAGATAAATAGCTCCTTCACATTCGACAAGGGGATTATCTTCTTGTCCGACAAAAACAACTTTCTTGTTTTTGTGAACAATTTCATCAATTTTATTCAATAAATCCTGATAGTGTTCCGGTCTCTGCATACGATATCCTTGCAGATAAGTATAGAATTGAGGTTCGATGTAAAAGATAGAACCATCGGGGTTTTTATAACAGGTCGCAAAACGATTGCGTAAATCGATCAGCATCTGTCTATCTTCCCATTCAGTATATTTTGTTGCCATATTATTCATCCTCGCAAGACTATTATACCATCTAAAACGATCACTTTCCCTAATTGAAGTAGGAAGCCATCAAAGAGAACATATCAGATAAGAAAAAATAATCATTTCGCAGTGATTCTGTTTTAATTTCTTCTGTACATTTCTTTGCAAAAGAAGATAATGTCAGAATTTTTTCTTTACCGATTTTTTTGTTTTGAATCATATCGTCCAAAAGAGATAAGACTTTATTCACTTCCTCATTGAACGAGAAAGGTTTCTTTCCGTTATGTTTTCTTTTCAAAAGCTTACGGAAAACAATAAGAAGAGGCAATATGACATCGATCATATTCTTATCATTGAGAGAGATAACATATCTCATCTTATTCTGAAGTGGTTCTTCTTTCTTTCTGTTGAAAGTGATGTTTCTTTTCTTGCTGATGATCTGATAAGAAAGATTATAGAGATCTTCAAACATCTCATAATCAGATGAGATGATTTTTCTATAAGACTGATCACCATTCAATAATAAAGCAAATGAAAGATCAAAAAGACAATCATCATAAATGGACAACGCTTTTTTGATATCTACTTCTGAATAGATATCATCTTGAGATACCTGTTCCTTGTAGAGTAAAGAATCCGCATCAGACAAAAGAAGGAAATCTTCTGCCTTTTCCTCATCAAACGTCATAAATAGAGAATAGCATGACAATGCGATTGCACTTCCTAAAAAAGCGCTGGATCTATCATCATTCAACTGCGTGATCAATTCGTTGTATCTCATGCTTTCAACCCCTTAAACAATTCTCCTACCTTCTGATGAATGACGAGGTCTGCTCTATCATCATTTGCACTCTCATCTTTATTGATCAGAACAAGATTATGGCCTCTATAGTAATCCAAGAAGGTACAGGAAGGATAGACGACCAATGAAGTACCGGCGACAATGAGAAGATCAGAATTCTCAATCTCAATGATTGCTTTCTGAATATCCATCTCATTCAGCGGTTCTTCATAAAGAACAACATCCGGTTTGATGATTCCACCGCATAAAGGACAATGTGGAACGATTGTTTCACTGTCTTTTACAAAAGAAGCCGAATATTCCTCTCCGCAGTCCATGCAGTAGTTTCGATGAATGGAGCCATGAAGCTCAATGACTTTCTTGCTTCCTGCAATCGTATGAAGTCCATCAATATTCTGTGTGATGACATAACTGAGCCTTCCTGTCTTTTCCAGTTCAGCCAGGTAATAATGGGCAGGATTCGGTTTCTTGTCCAAAAGGAGCATTTTCTCGCGGTAGAAGCGATAAAATGTCTCTGTTTCAGTCATAAAGAACGAATGAGAAAGAATCGTTTCAGGCGGATACTTGTATTTCTGATTATATAAACCATCTTTGCTTCTGAAATCCGGTATTCCGCTTTCAGTAGAGACACCCGCTCCACCGAAAAACACAATATGGCGACTATGATCAATCAGATTCTGCAGTTTTTCTCTGTCTTCGTTGATGGTAGCCATAAAGCCCTCCAGTAAACATATATATATACTAACACATGAAAAAACGAAGAACGAAAAGAAATTGTTGTTATTTTCAGCAACGATTCCATCTAAAACACTAACTAGACATTCAAAACAAAAAACCATCTCTTCTTCCTTAGGAAAAAGAGATAGCAATCAGACAAAGAGATTACCGAAAGGAACTAATCAAGATCCCATTTCGTAAGCGGCTTACCATCGATATCGGTGAAAGAACCGGTTGCAAGCATGATGACATCGATGATTGTTCCGATACCAAAGACACCGCCGGTGAGAAGCCAAAGGATACCTGTGCCGATCTTACCGACATAGAAACGATGGATGCCGGCAACGAAAACAAATCCGATACAGGCCAAAATCATGGCAAGTCCTCTAGACTTGTCAGAACTGTTTCCATCATAAGAACTGGCTGCTGTGTATGTCACAGTATTCTCTTGTAAATTTTCTCCGCAGAACGGGCAGAATTTAGCGTCGTCTTCTACTTCTCTTCCACATTTTTTGCAATACATAGTTATTACCTAGCCTTTCTATCAATAAGTAGCAGAACCTGAAGCCATAATGACAAGAACAATCCATACGATGCTAAGAATGATATACAGAGATCCTAAGACAATGCCGCAGATACCTGTCGTTCTTCCAGCCGATGAAAAGTTTGTGTTCACCTTGACCTTCTTAGCAAAGACAATCGCAATGATTCCTAAAACAATATTCAGATAAGGAATGATCAAAGAAGCGATGCCGCAGACTAAGGAAACGATTGCATATTCCTTATCCTGTTATGCATGAACAGAAGTTGTCGGCTTCGGTTTATCGAAAACAGCTTTTCCGTTTTCTATTTTTGCTCCGCAGTTAGAGCAGAATGTCTCATTGATTTTGATCTCATGACCGCAATTAGGACAAAACATAATAGTCACCTCCTACAACTACATAATAATACACTAATTTTTGAAAGAGTAACAAAAAAGTTTTATGGCAATCGCAAGAATATACCCGTGTTTTGCCTTGATAGGGCAAGTTTTAGATAAATTTGGATGTTAAAAGACTT
>CAKUXT010000014.1 GCA_934700375.1 uncultured Bacilli bacterium
AAGACGATACGGATTGATGACAATGATGAAGTCATTTGCATTACAAAGATTTACACAGAATTATTGACAAGTCTCGAAAAGAACCACTTGATCAAAATGGTTCTTTTCTTTTTGCTAATAGATTAGATTAAGCAGCCTTTTTTGCAGCGATGGCAGCTGTGATAGCAGCATCGTAAGGATTGGTCTTAGAGCAAGGTTCAGTGACGACATCGCAAAGGAGCATATAACCCATCTGGCCATCTCTACCGAATGTTCCTAAACCGATTTCAACATCAGAAACATAAGACTTGTTGGTAGTCTTATCCTTAGAATAGGTTGCAGTCAAGGATGTTCCGTATCCGCCCCAATCATAGTGCAGTTCATCAACGAGCTGTTTGAGTGTGAATCCACCGAAGTAGAGATAGGATAACTGATCGGAAACAGAAGCAAGAGAGGTGTAGTAGACCTTTCCACCATTGTTTCCAGCAAGAGTACGGAAGGTGTAGATATCATCGGAATCATCAGCGAAAGCATCGATGAGAGAGAAGTAGCCCATGGCTTCTTCAATCTTGTTGGTTTTAACAGACTTCGGAGAATCAGCGATGGTGACAGTCGGAGCGATCTTCTTGCCTTCTGCATCAACATTCTCAGTCAATGTGAATTCATAGATTCCGTCGCTTAAAGCAACATAGCCGCCGGAAGCGAGAATAGTCTTATCTCCGGTGTAGCCCTGCTTTTCGGCCCATGTCTTATAGGAAGCAGCGATTTCAGTTGTGACGCCGTTCCAATAATAGGTCGGAGCATAGAAATCATAATACGTACCATAGGTAAGTTTCTGCTGGACGCTGTAGTCATTCTTCTTGAAGGTGGTGATGATATCAGCAAGGCCAGAATCGATGGAAGGCTTTGCAACAGAAGCAGCACCCTGAGCGACATAAGTAGCAACTTCGCTGGGGAGTTCAGTTTTGCCTTTATCGGAGAGATATGCGATATGAGTGGTCTGAGAAGAGACTTCTGTGATCTGGATAGAAACAGTGCTGTTATCAACGACTGTGACAGTGGTATCGATCAAAGCAGCTGCATCAGGAGCAGTATAGCTTCCTTCATACTTCTCCAAAAGGAGGTCTTCCTTGCCCTTAGGATCGACTAATCCCCAAAGCAAAGCTTCGGCATAAGCGGAATTGGCATCTTCTTCAGAACCGAGGATTTCATAGGTGTTGTCTTCGTTCTTGACGTTGGTGAGCCAGTTCGGGTTGACAGCCTGAAGTCCATAGAAGGAACCGACATCGAGGAAGGAGTCAGCATTCTTGCCAGTGCCTAAGAAGTTAGCCTGTCTTAAAAGACCAGCGGCAGATGTGATGGAGATTTCAGGAGTGAAGAAGCTTCCATCATCCTTCTGAACGATGTAGTAAGCTAAATCATTATTGGAAATAGCAATGCCGTATAAGGAAACATCTACTGCTTCTTCGCTATCGGCACTGAGCTGCATCTTGGACTGGATAAGGGACTTTCCATCCTTATCGACAGCAACAACAGCCTTATCAGTGACTTTGACGACACTGGAAGGTTCTTCTTCGCTGATATCAGGATTGAAGGAGCTGAGAGTGTAGTTGGTGGACTTGATGACATTGTTCCAGACACTTCTCAAAGCGCTCTTCTGGGCAACGACATTGATGGTGACTGTAGCGATGATATTCTTATTAGCGACAGAAACAGCCTTCAATGTAGCTTTACCGATACGTAAGCCCTTGATCTTGATGGCGACATCGCCGCTTCCCTGATCAGCGAGCTGAATGATTTTTCCATCCTCTTCGGAAGAGAAGATGACAGTCTTGTCATCCGTTGTCAAAGCAGAAGTGTTGACACGGACGGTCTTAGTTGAGCTGCGCTCGATTTCAACTTCACTCTGTGTGAACTTGATGCTCTTGTTGACATCTTCTTCGACTTTATCGCTGGTCGGAGGGACGACAAGATCACTTCCTTTACCACTTTCAGAACCGCCGTTGCAGCCAGCAAGACCGATGATGGAAAGCAAAGATAAGCATAATGCTAATTTTTTCTTCATAGGTTATATTCTCCTTATTTAATACATTTCGTACGCGTGTTATTATCTCAAATATCACAAAATATTGAAAATTGAAATAGGTAAATGCAATATTTTTTCAATTGATTTGTTTTTAAATGATTTTTAAACTTTTTTTAAAAAAATTGATAATTTTTAACAATATTTTCAGTTTTTGTTAAGGCAAAGAAAGTCTTCTGAAAAATGTAAGTGCTTTCAAGTTTTCTAACAGCTAAAAACGGTTTAAAAGTAGATGAAATATAGACAAAAAAGAAAAATATCACAGTTTTTATTCAAAAGGGGCTGATTGCTCAGCCCCAATGAATCAATCCTAATTACTGAATTTCAGCGTCTTCTTTTTCCTTCTCAGCATTCTTGATGTCGTCTTCGACAATCATCTTCTTGTACTTTTCGATTTCAGCCTTGTTAGCCAAAACGAAGTGTCCGGGAAGAATCTCGGTGAAGGTAGGAGCCTCTTTGGAATAGTCATGTTCCTTCTTAGGATCATAGACGATTCTCTGTCTCTGTTTTTCAGAGAGAGGATCCGGTTTAGGAATAGCAGAGAGAAGTGCTCTCGTATACGGATGAAGCGGATGACGGAAGAGCTCATCACTAGATGCAAGCTCGACCATCTCACCGAAGTACATGACCGCGATACGATCGCAGAAGTATTTGACGACAGACAGATCGTGGGCGATGAACATCAATGTCAGACCATGATTGACCTTCAGGTCATTGAGAAGGTTGATGATCTGAGCACGGATAGAGACATCAAGAGCGGAGATCGGTTCGTCGCAGATCATGAAATCAGGATTCATGATGATTGCTCTTGCAATACCGATACGCTGTCTCTGACCGCCGGAGAACTCGTTAGGATAGCGAGAACAATAATCCGGGATAAGACCGACTTCTTCCAAAACCTCGCAGGCTTTCTTATGGTTTTCTTCACGATTGCGGAAGCCCTGAATCTTCAAGCCTTCCTGAATGATGTCTTCGACAGTCATTCTAGGATCAAGAGAATCGATAGGATCCTGGAAGATCATCTGCATCTTGCTCAAGAGCTTTCTGGAGACGTGTTTGTTATCGTGACGGATAGCAGCAATCTTCTTTTTCTGCTCCTTCACGACTTCATCGACTTCAGCACGAATGGCAGCGACTTTCAGGTTATACTCTTCCTTGAGTTCAGCAATTTTCTGATTGCCTTCCAAGGTGGTATTATCCATCTCTTCGATTCTTGCTTTTTCTTCCTGGCGAAGCTCTTTGATTCTGTTTTCGCCTTTGATTCTCTTCCATTTGATTTCCTTCTCGTTCCAACGGCTGCCGGCATTGATACGATAGCCTTTGAAATAGATGGAACCGGAAGTGATCTGATGCAAGCCGATGATGCTTCTTCCGGTTGTGGTCTTACCGCATCCGGATTCGCCGACAAGGCCGAAGCATTCGCCTTTTTTGATGTCGAAAGAGACATCATGAACTGCTTTCAATCTCTTTCCTTGGCCAAGGGTGAAGAACATCTTTAAGTGGCGGACGGAAAGAAGAATGTCATTGTCGACAAGTTCCTGACGGAATTTGGTATTGCAGACAATGTTCTCGTCTTTATTCTTTTCGTTAGTCATTTTTCACACCTGCCTTTTGTAAACAGACTTTGATACGATGAGAAACGATTCTCGGTTTCTCTGTCTTCGGAGCTCTTTCATCCAACAGCCATGTAGCCGCATAATGGGTTTCGGAGATTTTGAAGAACGGAGGTTCCTGCAAGAAATCTACGCTCATCGCATATTTGTTTCTGGCTGCAAACGCATCGCCTTTGGGAGGATTGAGAAGATATGGAGGAGTGCCAGGGATGGCTTCCAGCTTTTCCTTGGAATCGATGTCTGGGATAGAGGAAAGAAGCGCCCAGGTGTAAGGATGTCTAGGATCATAGAAGATCTCGTTGACAGTGCCCACCTCAACGATCTTACCTGCATACATGACAGCGACTCTGTCAGCCATGTTGGCGACAACGCCCAAGTCATGCGTGATGAAGATGATGGACATGTTTCTTTCCTTCTTCAGACGGTTGATCAGCTCAAGGATCTGAGCCTGGATAGTGACGTCAAGAGCGGTAGTAGGCTCATCGCAGATGAGAACGTCAGGGTTTGCAGTGAGTGCGATGGCGATGACGATTCTCTGTCTCATACCGCCGGAGAATTCAAACGGATACTGTTTGAAACGCTGTTCAGGCTGAGGAATGCCAACTTCCTTCATGACCTCTAAGGCTTT
Source organism: uncultured Bacilli bacterium (assembly GCA_934700375.1). Classification (GTDB taxonomy): domain Bacteria; phylum Bacillota_I; class Bacilli_A; order RFN20; family CAG-288; genus Enterosoma. The sequence goes on from CAKUXT010000014.1 coordinate 4,304, forward strand.
TTCTTTGGCTTCTTTCTTCGAAATGCGGAGTTTGGACTGATAAGTTTCCTTCTCAGCGCGAAGCTCTTCTTTCAGCTTCTTGATCTCAGGTTCAATCTCATCTCTTCTTTCCGGACTTCTTGTAAGATAGTATTCCTTCAAAAGAGGATAGAGCTTTTCTTTGATGGCAGAAGCCTTCTTGTCGAAGATTTCTTTTTCTTTGGCTTTGAATTCACTAACACGCTCATCAGCTTCTTTTTCTTTTGCCTTAAGGGCAGCTTTCAAAGCAGGAAGCTTCTCTTTGTAGAGAAGATCAGCTTCTTTCTTTTCAACCTTTCCTTCTTTGACAAGACGGGCATGTTCTTTCTTCTGTTCTGCTTCAATTGCAGCAATCTTTTCTTTGGTCTCTTTCTTCAAAGCGAGGAAGGTTTCGTTTGCCTTAGCATATTCAGGAGAATCCTTCTGATACTGATCACGGGCCAAGTCAGCTTCATTGACCTTTGTCTGCAAAGCATAGATCTGCTTTTTGAACTCTTCGTCAGAAGCTTCGACTCTTCTGTCTACGCGATGATAGACAGCGTCTCTTGTGACCTGATTGTTCTTGTATTCTGCATTTTCTTTGGCGATGATCTCATTTTTCATTCTCTTTAAGAGATTTCCGTTGACGAGCATCGCTTCCGTAATCTGCTTGCCGACCTTCATGATCGGGTTGAGAGAGGAGAGAGGATCCTGGAAGATCATACCGATCTTATGACCGCGGATACGATGGAATTCGCTCTCATCGATCTTGGTCAGATCCTCGCCTTCATACATGACAGAGCCCTGCTCGATTAAAGCAGAAGCGCCCAAAATACCCATGATGGTCTTGGAAGTAACGGATTTTCCGCTGCCGGATTCACCGACGATACAAAGGGTTTCTCCTTTGTAAAGGTCGAATGTGACACCGCGGACGGCATGGACAAGGCCTTCGTCTGTCTTAAAGGAAACGTGAAGGTTTCTGACAGAAAGAATGGCATCATCCCTCTTCTGAGAAGCAAGAATCTCAGAGAGAGTCTTGCCCTCATAAGGACGACTGTTGTTTCCTGCTGAGGTGTTCTGAAGAATATCTTTGTTTTCGTTTTCCATATTATTCAGATCCTTTCAGTGACGGGTTGAAAGCGTCACGCAAACCATTTCCGAACAGGTTGAAGCAGATCATCAGCAAGGAGATGATGATTGCCGGAATGACCAACTGATATGGATATTCAGAAAGAGTCTTCTGGCTGTCGGAAAGGATGACACCTAAGGAGTCGAGGTTCTGCAAACCGAGACCCAAATAGGAGATGGTGGCTTCAGAGAAGATTGTGGAAGGAATCATCAAGACAGAGCTTGTGATGATTGTACCGACTGCGTTAGGAAGAATGTGACGGAAGATGAGTCGAGGAGCTTTCGCACCCAACGTCTTAGCGGCGAGAACATATTCTCGTCCTCGATATCGGTAGAACTGCGATCTTGTCGTCGCTTCCGTTCCGATCCAACCTGTAAGGCAGAGAGAAAGAGCGAAGACGAAGAAGTTCTGACCGAGCTTCAAGGTGAGAACAGTCATCAAGATAATCCACGGAATACCGGCTAAGATATCTGTGATACGTTCCATGACGATATCGACTGTACCGCCGAAGTAACCGGAGATACTACCCCAGATGACACCGATTGTGATGTTGACCAAGGCGACTAAGATACCGAGGATCAAGGAAGTGCGAAGACCGGAGAAGACATATTTAAGGATATCTTTGCCCTGAAATTCGGTTCCGAGAAGATGAATCGGCATAGAGGAATATCCTAAGTAACGATACATCAATACGGTGCATTCCATCGTGTAGATAGTTTCACCGTTTGCAGTGGAAGATGTCTGAGAATTGACTTCTCTGACATAGACTTCCTTGGACTGTTCGCCCTTTTCAGTGACTTTGAAAGTGCTAGGAGCAGCGGCATTGCCTTTGCCCTTGCCTGTGAAGTCATATTCGATATAGCCCTTCTTGATCCAATCGTTGAAGACAGCAGTGGAGACCTGCATGCCCTTCTTATATCCATAGGCGATATTGTAAGGATCAATGACAAGGTCACACTTCATCGTATAGGTATCAACGGAATCAAAACGGCTGGAAGTAACGGCTGCCCAATAAGACTGATTGACGGAAGAACCGTTCATCTTTTCCAACTGGACAAGAGTGTTAGCATCTTTTACAAGAGCATTCTTGGTACCAAAGCTTCTAAGACGAAGGCTACGTTTATCGCTTGCGGATAAATCGGATCCATCATTCTTCTTTCCGGTGATTTCGAAATCTTTGACGTAGAAAGCAGTCTTGAGATCCGCTTCGGATTTCATGATGAAACCGATAGAGAACTGAGAATTGAGAACAGAAGAAGGGACATTGGCACTGGCGATAAGTTCATTCAAAGACTTGGTCTCTGTCTTATGGGCAGTGACAGTCATCTCCTTATCTTCTTTTTCGACTGTTTCACCATATTCCTTGGAGAATGTGGTAAGCGTATTGATAGAGTTATCTTTTCCATAGAGGAGAAGGGCCCATTCAGGAGCGGCATCATAGCCATCCTGTTCTCTTGTACCTAACGTATAACTGATTTCGTATTTGCAGTTGTTGAGATCGAATTTCAAAGGAGAGAAGTACATATAGCCTGACTGGTCTGCCTTTGCTTCCTTTTCAATCTTTGCATAACCGCCAGAGCCACTATTGGAAGAATGATCGCTGTAGCCAATTTTCATGTTCTTGACTTTGACGATAGTGGCTTCATCATCATAGCTTCCGGTATACTCATCATAATTGATGGTTCCATCAGCATTGAGAGCATAAGGAAGAGTCTGATTTTCAAGAGTTCTTGTTCCATCCCAGAATCCGCTTCCGGTAGGGAAGAGCTTCATAGGAAGGTTTGTTTCATAGGCGTGCTTGTTCTTGATGTCATAAGGAAGAGTCTGGATGTGTTTTGTGACATCGAGTCCGTTAGCATCTTTTCCGTTGTAATCGATCTGGAAAGGAAGGATGATAGCAAGGACAAAGAGTGTGCCTAAGATGATACCGCCGACAACAGAAGACTTGTTCTTTCTGAAGCGATGGAATGCATCTCTTAAGAAAGTAGTAGGGCGTGTTGAAAACTTGGTATCATGGATTTTCTTGTCTTTCTGAACAAACTGGAACTGAGAGTCATCGACTTTGTTTCCAGAAGCATCAGAAGCTTTCTCGCCCGCTTTAAACGTATATTTGATCTGACCATCGTCTTCAGATGGAAGGTTGTTGTTTTCGTTTTCGATCATGCTTTAGCTCCCATTCTGATACGGGGATCGACAATGCCATAGCTCAAGTCGACAAAGAGATTTGCGACAAGACCGATGACAGTATAGACAGCCATATCGACTAATAAGACGTTGTAGTCTCTTCTTGTAATGCAAGTGACAAACAGCGTACCGATGCCAGGAATGCCGTATAACTGCTCCAAGACCATAGAACCGGAAAGAATACCGATAAACTGTCCGATGATCATCGGGACAATAGGAACAAGGGAGTTTCTAAGAGCATGTCTGACTATGCACTGGTTTCTGGAAAGTCCTTTGGTTCTGGCAAGGAGGAGGAATTCGCTGGACATGACTTCGCAAAGCTCAGCTCTTGTGTAACGTGTAAACGCAGCGACAGAGCCGAAAGACAAAGCCATGACAGGAATGACATATCCTGCAATTTTCGTGCCGATGTCAGCAGTATCACCAGGCCAACGGGACGGCAACCAATGTAATTTGAAGGCAAAGAGCAATAATAATAAGGAAATAATGACGAAGGAAGGAACAGAGATCATGATCATGACAAGAGTAGAGATGACATGGTCTGTTGTCTTGTTCTTCTTCAATGCTGCCCAAATACCGAAGATGAAACCTAACGGAATAGAGAAGATCATCGACCAAATGTTGACTTTAATCGTAGGAAGAAGTCTCTGACCGATGATGTACATAGCGGAGGAACCCGGCTGGACAGCGGTGGATTCACCCCAGTTCCAAGAGGTGAAGATAGCCTTGATCCATGCACCGTACTGAAGGATGAGCGGCTTCTGATAGAAGTAGAAGGTCGCACCTGCAGAGTCGGTGAAGATCAATTTCGCCGTGCCCAGGTTATCCTGGGCAGAGCGATAAACGACATAGTATCCTAATTGGACTTGATTCTGACAGTAGGCATATTGCTGAATTTCAGTTCCAGCCATCGCTTCTCCCGGAAGCAATTTGACCAGGAAGAATGTGATGGTAAGAATGATGAAAGTCGTAGCGATCAATAGCCCTAAACGTTTTAATGAATATTTGACGATATAAGGCATTTTGATTATTTCTTTCCAGTGATACCGTAATAGCTGTTCAAGGTAAGAGTGGAAGAGAAGTTCTTCTTTTCGCCATTGACTTCAGCAGAGTAAGAGACGGTTGCAGTTGCGATAGTAGAATCGATAGTCTCATATTCCTTCTTGTATTCGCTGTATTCCTGATAGCTATTGAAGGAGCTGTCGAGGGTGAAGGAGATGGTGTATTCGTTCTCAGCAGTGGCACCCAATTCAGCGATGGTCTTCTGCTCGGTCTGAGCTTCGGAGTTGGTTGCTTCGAAGGTGATGGAGTTAAGATCGGCACCAGCATTGACAAGATCCTGGAAGGATATCTTGTATGTGACAGACTTTGCAGTGTCATTGATGCTCTCATAAGCGAACTTGCCATGAGTTGCAGAGACGTTGACAGCATTTGCAATCTTCTTCTGGCTGGTGAGAAGGACACCGGTGTTTGCAGCATTCCACAAGGCATCGAAGGACCAGGTCTTTCCGTCATAGACGACATCGCCCTGATCATCGCTGTTGATGATACTGGTATCCGGACCCCAGTTGAGGGTGAAACTGGAGGAGTTATCGGACTTCATGACTTCCATGAAGTTGATAGGATCCATGGCACCGCCGGAGACAGAACCGAAGCCTAAATCGAATTCGCCGCGTTTCATCTTGTCATAGACAGCGTTGTAGTCGGAAGAAGGAGTCGGCATTTCGATATCGAGGACATAAGCGTTGTAGTAGTCTTCGCTGTTGACCTTGTTGAAGATCTTCTTGATGGAATCGAAGACATCGGAATAATCCTTGGAATCGGAGGTGTTCATCCAGTCCATTCTAACCTGAATGACATATTTGCCGTCCTTGTTCATTGTGATTTCCTTCTTGGCAATTGCTTCCTTGATGGAGCCTTCCATTGCAAGAGAGAGTTCGCTTGCTGCAGCGTCTTCGTTGTAGCCAAAGGTCTCGTTGTAACGATCGGCCAAGACTGCCTTATGGGCAGCGGTGGAGTTATAGGAGATACCAGTCTCAGGATCGATGAGGTAGTTGTCGGAGAAGTATTCCTGAGTCGGCTTCATGCCACGGGATGTACAGATGGTGTTACGGTCAAGACCAAAGGAGAGGAAGTTGAGGAAGTGGATGTCGGACATATAGCGTCTGTGCTTGAGGAAGGTGTTTGTACCGGTGTTGTTGATAAAGCTGGAATCATGCTGATAGACCTGGCCGGTTGCACCGAAGAGTGCGTTCCAACGTTCTGTAGAAGTACCGTTGACGTTGATCTTGAAGTTGGAATCGCCCTTGGTCTCGTATTTTCTCCACTTGACTTTGCCGGTTCCGGTTCCTTCAGAAGACTTGAAGTCAGCCTTCAGATCGTCCTTGTTAGGAGCATAGGAGTCGATGGAGCCGTCCAAGAAGAGAGACTTGGCAACGGAAGCGTCTTCGACTTCGTTGTACTGGATGCCAGGAAGGTTGTAGACGTCTCTTGTGTTGCCGTCTGCGAATCTGTCCTGCTTATAGAAATAACGTTCGTTCTTCTTGAAGGTGATTTTCTTTGCGCCCCATTCGCTGATGTAGTAAGGGCCGGTGGAAAGCATGGTGTCGACAGGAGTGTAGCCATCAGGAAGCTTACCGAGCATCTTGGCATCCCAGAGCTTCAAGAAATCAGCAGGAAGCGGTGAGAAGAGTCCGGAAGAGAGATAGTACATGGCATAGAACTGGGTGCAGGGCTGGAGGAGGTTGAATTCGATGTAGTCACCGGTGGAATCGGTTCCGACCTTGATGACATCGTCCATGTTGCACTTATTCCATGCTGTGTCATCCCAGATGGCAGAAGAATCGCCAGTGGCGTTCTTGGCTGTGCTGGAATAGTATTTGGCTGCGCCTTTAGCAAAACCGGAGACACCCTTGGTGAGTTCGGCGCCACGGTACTGGCCGTTGAAACAGGTGAGCATGTACTTGATTGGAGTAAGATAGTCTTCCTTGGTGACTGCTCTTCCGTCGAAGGAAGAGAGGTTGACGCCCTTGACACTCTTTGTGGAGGCAGTTCTGTAGACGAAATCAGAACCGGTCTTGACATGGATTCTCCAACGGGTGTTGGTGATGGTGTCGGCGTTCTCGGTGATGATGTTTCCGTCATCGCTGACCGGGATAGGACGGGCGTCCAAGGCTGTATTGCTATACCATTCATAGCCGTCGTTTGTCTGATTCAGACGGGTCTGATAGTAGGAGTTTGTAATATATTTGGCAATGCTGGAGACATCGCTTCCTGATGCGTTCATGGCATTGGCGTGGCTAGGAAGAGAGGTGGTAGCAATCTGATACATGTTGCCGTCGTTGCCGCTGATCGGCTTCTGGATGGCACCGGAGAGCTTGCCTTCTCTGGTTGTACCCCAACCGTAACCGGTGACGTAGGACTGAGGAGTAGGAACATAGCGCTCGTTGTAGCAGATGTTTGCGCCGTTAGAGAAAAGTGTGATACCGGTGAGGTAGTTATCGACTGCATACTTTTCAAGGGATGCAAGGATATTGGTCTTTTCATCGTAAGAGGCGGATGCATAGGAGAAGGCACCGACAGCATCGCCGCTTTCATTGACGGTGACATGGAATGTCATCTTCTTGGTCTGGTCTGCGGAGACCCAGACAGAAACATCAGCTTTTCCTGCTTTGACAGGAGTGAGAAGTCCGGTGTGTTCACCGACTGTGACTACTTTCTCATCAGAAGAGCTGAATGTGAATTCCGTATCGGAATTGTCGAGCATGGATGCAACAAGAGCAGCAACCTTTTCGCCCATGGTTACTGTGATATCAGCATCTCTCTCATATTCGACGCCTTTATAGGTGACAATAAAGTCGCTTTCAACAACAACATCACTGGATTCTTTTCCATTGCCGCCGCTGGTTTTGTCAGAAGTCTTTCCGCAAGAGCCGAGCAATGCGATAGAAAGAACAGCAAGCAACGTAACTACTTTTTTCGTATTTTTCATATTGATACCTCCTTCGGGGTGATTTTCAGCACATAAAAGACATAGTAAAAGCGCTGAACATAAATATTTTATTTATAAATAAAACATAGTCAACTAAGGTTTTTTTGATATTTGCAAAAGGCTTAAAATAGACTTAAAAAAGCGCTTACATTTTTATTCCCTATTAAATAGGAAAAAAGGCGAAAATAATACATAGTATCAGACAGATCGTTCCGACGATGGCCCAAGGGTGCCATAACTGCCTTGCCATATGCCTCTTTTCGCTCAGTTTCTGCTTGTATTCGGAGACGTCGTTGTAACGCAGTTTGTTCTTTTTTCCGAAAGAGGAAACCCAGTTGATGAACTGATAGCGGAAAATATCGAAAGTTCCCGCTCTTGTGACAAGATAAAGCCCGACAAATCCAAGATAGCATACAGCAACCATCAGAAACTCATTGCTCAGTCCGAATGTCGTACAGAAATACATCGGCACGATAAATGCGATGGGAATGATAATTGCGATAACATAGCTGATGATCAGCTTTTTCGTTTCTTCGGTAAATAGCATGGTAAAAGTATAAAGCAAAAGCCCCGACGAATCGAGGCTTTTGTCATTTTTGTTTAAAACGGATTACTTCTGTTCCTTTTTCTTCTTCAAAGCAACAGCAGTAGCAACAAGAGCAAGAGCACCTAATGTGGTAGATGCAGCAATGACACTGCCGCCGCAGCCCTTCTTAGAAGGCTTATCTTCAGAAGTGCCAGGGTTTTCGGATGTTCCAGGCTTTTCAGTGGAAGGTTTATCGGTATTTCCGCTTCCATCGTAAGAGATGGAGAAGGAGGCATCGTTCTTGCCCATCAGGACAGAGACCAATCCTGTTTCAGGATTGTAGGAGAAGTTAGCATCGCTTCCGCTGACCTTGACAGAAACATTGGAGAGTTTCTTTCCGACGTTCATGTAGACATAGTAGCTTCCAGTAGGATTGTAGTCTTTTCCGGAAGTGTTGGTGAAAGCGACAGAATAGGTTGTGACACCGTTCTTGGAAGAGATAGGAGCGATATCGAAGGTGTGCTTGTTGGTGAAGAAGGTGGAAGCGACAGAGAAGGTGATATCAGAAGGTTTGACGATGACCATAAGCTTGTTATGAGCCAAGTCAGTGAGTTCGACATAGACTCTGTCATCCTTGAGCCAACGATCTGTGATTCTGAAGGAAGCAGAATAGAGATCATCGCTGCCATCGACCTTGGTGGTATCGACAGTTGCAGTGATGTTGGCAGTTGCACGATAGTCAGCGCCTTTGCCGACGACATCGAGATACTGCTTGCCGGATTTTTCACGGATAGAGAGACTGTTGAGTTCGGGAGCGGTCTTATCGACAGTCAAAGTGTAGGACTTTGTCTGTGTGACAGCAGCACCCTTGACCTCAAAGCTGAATTCAAGTGTGTAGTCGCCTTCATCAAGCTTGGAAAGGTTGATATCGGCAATACCGCGATGGACGAAGTAAGGAACGGCATTGTCGCCGTTGACAAGCCAGGACTTGAACAATTCGCCGCCGGTTGCATTTGTTGCCCACTGTCCGCTGTAGTAGCCTAAATCTTCAACAGCGCCTGTGGAAACGGCTTTGTCGCCGTTCTTGATGGTCCACTTGGCAACAGAGACTGCACGATTGACAAAGAAGGAAGCGATGATGTGATCGGAAATGCCAGTAGCACCGGCATAGAGATGAGTGCTGTCCTTGCCATCAGTGACGGTGAGATAGTTAGCACCATCAGCCTTGGCAGAGCCGTTCATCGCACCGATGTTGGCCATAGCCTTTGCGGATAAAGCGGTACCTGTGGAAGAGATAGTAGAACCAGTGTAAGCACTGTTCTTCTTATACTGATCGTTGAGGTTCTGCATGTAATTGTCGACAAGTTCGGAAGTGTAAAGTCTGTTTTCTTCTTTTTCGATATCGAAGTCTTCAACGGCATCACCGACGGTGTAGTCGCCATAGAAGCCTAAGTAAGGCATGGAAAGAGTCAAGTTGGAATCGCCGGAAGCTTCTTCTAACTTCAGATAGCCTTCGACATAGTTTCCGCCGCCGACAGCGAAGTACTTAGCGAAGTATTCCTTCAAAGTACCTTCGAAGTTCTCAACCATGGAATCTCCGAAATCCTTTGTCAAACGGAGATCATCGATTCTGACTTTGACTTTGGCATTGGTTGTGCTATGAGCAGCGACAGAGACTTTGCCAGTAAGCTGATGATCAGCAGGGATATCAATGATGTCATCATTGACAGAGGTTGTGATCTGACCGACACCATAAGGATAAGTATCAGGATTGTTCTCATCGAAGGTAACGCTGCTATCGTAACCGATAGTTTCCTTTCTGGAGCTTTCTTCCTGTTCCTTGTATTCATCATGTGTTGTCATGATGCCAAGATGAGGAACCATCAAAGAGAGAGTAGGAGTATAGGTTCTTTCCTTATCGGAATCATTGTGGATTGTGTAATCGAATTCGATGAAGTTTTTGCTATCATCGGTGAACTTTCCGCCTTCGACCTTCAAGGAACCGGTGTTCTTCAATTCAGCCTTGGACTGAACTTGATTGTCGAAGCCATCAAGGTTCTTGTTAGCAGTAGTGACATATGAATCGCTGGCAAGCATCTTCTTGACGTTGATTCTTCCTGCACCCTGCATTCTGACAGAGTTAGGAGTTCCATCGCCGGTTGTATCGATGAGCTGATCGGCAGAACCCATAGCCTTAAGAGAAACCTTATCCTTCTCGACATCAAAGTCGGCAACCTTCATTTTGCCGTTATTTTCGGGCAATCTCTCAGATAAATAGAGAGCCATGGCACCTGTGAGGTTCGGGCATGCCATAGAAGTACCGCTTAAATTCTCATAGCCGTGGAGGAGGGAGATACCCGGGTTGGTAGCATCAGAATTATCGTTATATGCAGTAGCATCGACAGCACCGATGATCTCCTTACCAGGAGCAGAAATGGTGATACCCATATCGAGGTTGTAATCGCCGCCATCGGAAGAGAAGGAAGCAATCGTGTTTCCGTCACTTGCAGCCTGGACAGTGTTGGTACCGATTGTAAGAGTACCAGTGGAACCGGCAGGACCGAAGATAGAAGCAGTGTTCTTGAAGACAAAGACAACAGGAATGGCAGGATCGAAGTCTTCAAATGCCATGGAGAAGTTGAAGGTGACAGAAGGATCGTTGTTGATACAGATCATAGCAGCAGCACCATGGCTGGTTGCCTGTTTGACCTTCTGAATGAAGGTGGTTGTACCACGGTTGACAACTGCGATCTTTCCTTTAACATCAAGTCCTTCATAGTCAGCGGACTTACCATAGTTAGGAACGACGACATATTCCTTAGTGACCTTATCCTGGTCAGAAGGAATAAGACCGGCCAAAGGACGATCGGTGATGTTAGGCTGTGTCGGAGAAGACTTGGACTGATCGCTATAAGAGACAGCCTGAGCAGAAGTAGCGCCCTTTTTCTGGACTGTCATGATGGATTCGAAGAATGCTTTCTCCGGAGTAGAGGCTGCAACGATGTTGGCAGCTTCATCAAAGTGAGCGTCACCGCCTAAAATACCAGTTTCAACGATATCTCTTCCCCATTCAGAGTAGGCTCTGGAGCTGGAGAAAGAGCTCTTACCGGAGTTACCGGCAGCAAAATTGACAATGGTACCCTTTGCCATACAGGATTTGACGGCTGTGAAGGTGGCATTGTCTTTTTCATCAGTGGATGTGCTTAAGTCGCTTCCTAAAGAGAGGTTGACTAAATCAAGACCTAACTTGGCAGCATCTTCCAAAGCAGAGATGATGGCATCTGTGCCTGCACCCGCCTGATCATCACCAAAGACCTTCAAGACAGCAATCTGAGAATTCGGGGCAATACCCTGGAAATCAGTTCCATTGGCACCGGAAATAGAGGCGACGTGTGTGCCGTGTTCGCTTCCGTTTGTGGTCGGATCGACATCGGCATCTCCGCCTGCATAGTCTCTAGCGAAGAAGACCTTGTTGTTGTAATGGCTATAGTAGTTGGTGCTGAAACCTAACTTGGTGAGATCAGAAACGCTCATCTTGTACTCGCCTTCGCTCAAATCGCGGAAAGCGGCAGCATTAAGGGCGTGGTTCTTTTCATCGGCAAGTCTCTTTTCGCTTCCTTCGATCTGGTTGATATACATACCAGTATCGATGATACCGATGGTGATGTTCTTTCCGCCGAAAGAGTCTTCGCCGACAACGCTCTTGACGTCAGCGGCTGTGGCTCTCATTGTCTCTGCAGAGTAGTTTGCCAAACGCTCAGCCTTTGTGGCCTCGCCTTTGTCTCCTGTTGCAAGAGAGCTGTGGGAATCGGTATCAGGAAGAGCATAGGTATGACTTTCCTGTAAGGCAGAAACGCCTTTGATCGATTCGATCTTGTCAGCATAAGCGGAATTGACCTTGATAGCAAAACCGTTTAAGACAACATCATAGGTGGAAGTGACTTCATAAGATTCTTCCGGAAGTTCATAGGCAATTTGGCTAAGAACCTGATTGCGATATCTCTTCAATGTTTTGGCGTCATCTTTCAGAACGTCACCGCCAACTGTGACAATATAAGTTTTATCCTCGTCTTTCTCACCGACTGCAGAAAAATCGGAGTGAGTGGCAGAGTAGAAACTCAAGCCGAGGATTGTGGCTAACGAAGCCATAACGAGCATTTTTTTCATAAGAATAATACTCCTCCCAAAATAAGCTTAGATATTATATATGAGGGAAAAATCTTTTCAAAGGCAACAAATCAAGACTTTTTTGCTCTTTCTTATTTATTTTTTGATTTTTTCTCATATTTACTACATATTTCAATGTTTCTTTAAGTTTAACTTTTTCTTGGAAACGCTTACAAGATATTGATTATTTATTTTCTTTCGAAAATTAAGTCGAAAAGAGAAAAATCCTCTCCGTTTCAAAGGCGGAGAGGATTGATTTTCTGACTTAGATCTTCATCAGTTCAAGGACAACTTGAACCATCTTCTCCATCTGGAAAAGATCCACGTATTCATATCTTCCATGCATATTGTAATCGCCTGTTCCAAGGTTAGGAGTCGGAAGTCCCATAAAGGAGAGCTGACTTCCGGTCGTGCCTCCTCTTACAGCCTCATAAAGACAAGGAATATCTAACTTCTTATAGACTTCAAAGAACTCTTTCTGAATATCAGGATAGTTATCAAGAACCATTCTCATATTGTGATACTGTTCATAGATATTCAATTCGATAGCATCATATCCGACTTCCTCATTGATTCTCTTTGCAGTAAGCTTGGCCAATTCGATCATGGATTTCATCTCTGTCTCATCAAAGGAACGGATGATGTATTCGCCTTTTGCACTGTCTTCGCTTCCTGTAATGGAGCAAAGATGATAGAAAGGCTCTTTCTCTTTGGTGTGTTCTGGTCTTAAGTACTTAGGAAGAGATTCATGGAAACGGATCAGAACATTGCTGGCATTGACCATCTTGTTATAGGCGCTTCCTGGATGGATGGATTTTCCTTTGACGGAAACATCCATGCCATAAGCGGTGAATGATTCGATGGAAACATAACGATAATCTCCGCCATCGATGGTATATCCGTACTTTGCAGTCACATTCTCCATCGAGACATGCTTGGCATCGGCACCGATCTCTTCATCGGTTGTGAAGATAATCTCCAAAGGACGATGATTGATATTGCCTTTGAGAATCTCATTCAAAGCAGTCATGATGATAGCAATGCCTGCTTTGTCATCGCCGCCAAGAAGCGTATTGCCATCTGTGACGATGATCTTATGGCCGATGGATTCCTTCAGTGCAGGGAACTCCTTCATGGAGAGAGTCATGCCCTTCTGAAGCTCGACATCGCTTCCATCGAAGTCGACGATTCTCGGTTTGACATCCTTGCCGCTGCAGGCGTTGGATGTATCCATATGGGCGAGAAGAGCGATGGCCGGCTTGCTTGTATCGCCATTGAATTTAGCATCGATGACACCGAAGCGATTGACGGAAATCTCATCCGGATGCAAAGCTTCCAGCTCTTTGAGAAGCTCATTTGTCAGATTGAGAATCAGCGGATTGGAGCAGGC
>CAKUXT010000015.1 GCA_934700375.1 uncultured Bacilli bacterium
TTTCATCAGTGAAATGAAGCTGATTGTGAATGTAGGAATCGATACCTGAGAATTTGGTGTCGATTTCATCAAAGGCGGCACGGAGGAAGTTCTCTCTGACGCCTGCTACGATTCTGACTGAGTTGATGACGGTCTCGTTTGTCATATGACAGACTTCGCGGAGATACTTCTCTCTGCTGTCTGCTTTTGCTTTGGTGTTTTCGTTTGTCTTGAGATAGTCCTTGATGATGACTTCTCTATCGACTCCTAAGACAGAGAGGAACAAGGCGACACCTGTACCGCATCTGTCTTTTCCGTCTGCGCAGTGGAAAAGGACAGAACCTTCTTTGTTGTTGAGAATCGTTCTCAGCAAAAGAGCGTAATGCTCTTGTGCAAAGGGCAGGGAGATGAAGTTGCGATAGATCTTTTCAAACGCATATGTCGCATCTCCGTTCTTGTCGAGTCTGAAAAGATATTCGACAGTTCCGTTGATGGCTTTATCGGGGATATTGAAGTTCTCATGAGGATAAACTTCAGGCAAAGTCTTATTGAGATTGTCTTCAATCGGACAATGGAGATAAGTGCATCCGGGAACGGGTAAATCCGGACTTCTTTCGATCTCATCGTTTCCTCTTAAGTCGATGTCGTATTTCAGATTCAGCTCTTTTTCAAAGAAGAGCATGTCTTTTTCGCTGATTCTGACTAACGCATCAGAACGATAGATTCTTCCTTCTTTGATTTTCCTTCCGTCTTTTGTTTCATAGCCGCCCAAAGAGCGTGTGTTGATTGTTCCGTCCAGAACAATTCTCTTTCCAAGTTCTTGTATATTCATAATGCAATATTATATCGATAGAACCGCATAAAAAGAAGCGAATATCAGGATAATTGGTCTGAAAATGCTTTATCGATTGCTTCGATGAGTTTATAGGGCGGAAGATAGCTTCTCTCCAATCGGATTCCATGTTCCATGAAGAACTCTCTTTTGAATCCAGGGTGTTTCTTTTCTTTGATGGCCTCAAGAATGATACTTGCCTTCATCAGATAGACTTCCTGATAGGATTTGAAGGAGACCAGGAAGAATCCGATGCCTCCTAAGGAAAGGATGAAAGAGAGGTGTTCATACTGCTGTTCTCTGATCATGTGATAGGGAACAGAGTCATGAATCGTTTCCTTGCATTCGAAGTCGATATACTTTCCTTTGTAGATTCCGACATAGTCCGTTGTTGATTTTGCTTCAAAATATGCTTCCTCGATCATGCCAGGCTTGGTCTTGGACATTTTGACGACCTTGATCGGTGTCGGTCTTTTGTAGATATCAGCGATTCCTTTGCTTCTGTAGTAGTCACAGCATTTTGAAATATCGCTCTCAAAAGCCATACCCATATTGCTTTTGATATAGGAATCACGGATTCTTTCTTCTTCCGTCTTGTTGGCTGTTTTTCTTTTATCAGAATGAGAAGTATCTTTTTTGATCTCCATCATTCTGCCGTCTGGATATTTGATGACATTCATAAATACTCTTCCAAAAGATGAATCAGATCATCTTTTTCTGCTTTTCCTTCTTTTAGGACTTTCATTGTTAAGGCTTTGTTGATGGAAGTCATCGCTTTGTTATGAGAATAGTTTTCTAAGATGAATGACATGGTCTTCTCTTTTTCGTTGATGTAGGAGAGATAGGTGTCTTTCAAAACAAGGCTATCATAGAATGGATCATGTTTTCTTCCTTCTTCATTGATATCGTATTTCTCAGCGAACTTATGTATGGAAAGAGCGTTTCCGTTCTTATCCACGATTCTTTGACAAAGATATTGCTGAAAATTGAAATAGTTCTTTGTGATGTTTCTTAAGAAATTTTCTTCTGTTTCATTATTATGATCGATGCTTCGATTGAGTATTTCAATATCCATGCTTCCATAGGAGATGAAACATCTGTCTTTGTAATGTCTTAAAAGCTTGGAAATATCAAGGACGACTTCATGAAGGCTTTTTCCTTTTTCTTTCAAGGTATCTTTTGTAATACCGGTCATCTCTTCGACAATGGGACCGATCACATCATCTGTTCTGATATAACTGAAGTAGTTGATGGGATCTTTATCATCAAAGAAAAGCTGATCTTTTTCTTTTTTGTATGCGGTCAAGGCAAAAGCAATGGCCTGATGATTGACCTGAGTTGCTTCCAAGTCAAAAAAGACAAGAAGCTGTGTTTTTCTGATCTTCTTAGATAGTATCGGAAAATCCATTTTATGCACCAAAAGAGAATTTCTTCAGTTCTTCTGTCATCAGATCAGGATTGGAAGAGAGCTCAAGAATTTTGAAAAGATGACTTGTCTCTTCTTTGCCTAAGACAGAAAACCATCCGACAAACAAGGTAGCCATCTGCTGATCGATGATCATCAGATAACGCTGGCCCAACGGGGTGATATTGACGATGACCTGACGATGATTGTCACAGTCACCGACACGGGAAATCAGCTTCTTAGATTCTAAAAGACGGAGATTTGCAGCGACATTCGGTCTTGCAAGACGGAGGTCACTTGCGATGATAGATGGATGAACATCTTTTTTGTCTCTGAGATAGCTTAAAATTCGAAGATCGCTTTGAAATAATCTTGAAAAAAGATCAAGCGCTCCCGATTCTCGTATTCTATTTACGTAAAGCATCAGTTGATTGATATTCTGAAGCAGTTCTTCTGAGTTCTTTTGTTCCATAAAAAGCTCTTACCTTTCAAAATAATTATATCACACAACTATTTTCAAGTGTAAAGACATCAGAAAAGCCTTGCCGAGATGGCAAGGCTTAGAGGATAAGAATATCTAATTAATAGAGGACAACACCGGTTCCGTCGCCATCGCCGATTTCACCGGCATTTTGGCTGCTTCCTTTGATGACGAAGTTTGTCGGACCATATTTAGCATAGTTGGAATAAGTGATTTCGGTGAGGAGGAATTCGCTGTCTCCGTATTTGTATTCACCGAAGGCACCGGAATAGTCATCGACTTTGACTTCTCCGTCTTCGACTTTCCAGGAACCCCAGATTTCAATGGCGCTTATTCCAGAACCGTATTTTCCGAAGAAATCACCTTTGTTTGTTCCCTTGGTTCCAGAGAACTTGAATTCTGAATACAAATCTTGGTTGAAGGGGACAAAAGCGGATTCCTTAAGAAGATCGGCAATGCCTTCATCGGAGTTATCAAAGATGGTAATCTCCTTAGTCAAAGCTTTTTCTTCACCTAACGTTTTATCGACTACTTTGATAGTTGTCTTACCTGCCTTGACAGGATGGAAGGTGAACTTGTTTTCGCTTCCTTCGACCATTGTCACTGTTGCGACTTCAGGATTGGAAGAAGTGACTGTGACACTAGGAGACTGCTGGACCTTTTCACCGACAACCCAGACTTCTCTGTCTGTTCCCATAATCCAGCTGGAAGGAAGGTAATGGGCGGAGGAACAACTGGAATAGGATGCGAAGCTGCTGGACGGATTCATGAATTCACCGAATTGAATCTTTGTGGTTGTAGGAGCGACGCAGTGAAGTGTGACTTTCTTCTGTACTTTTTTCATGGAGCTGGAGACAGTGACTTCAAGATTCTCGGCAAGCTTTTTGAACTTGATTCTGTTTCCGTTGATGATTTCAACAGCATCGGGTTGGCTGACTGCAGTGACTTTGATCGGATCGATATAAGTGGATGCTGTCTTAGGAGAAGCACCGACATAGCCATCCATGTTCAAGAGATATGCAGTATCGCCGACATTGTAAGTGAGGTCACTTGTTGTCGTATCATAGTTGAACATGGAAGTATGGAAGACGACATTGAAATCATCGAAGAAATATTCGCTGAAATCAAAGGCGCCTTCGGGAAGGTCTTCTCTTTCTCCGCTTGACTGGATGCAGGTGACATCGTAAGAAGCAGTTTCTTTTCCCTCTTCTCCTTCATAGTGATGAAGTGTGTCATGAGCTTCGATAAGAAGACCGGTGCTATCGAATTCCATGGTGAGTTCTTCTTCGACTCTGGTTGTAGAATTCTCTCTGGTGTAATCATACTTGAGGGTATAGATATCAGTGTCAGCGGAAAGGCTCTCTTCCATGGTCACATTGGCTTTGGCAAGAGAAGAACCGAAGGAGGAAAGTTCAGTCAGGAATTGTTCGATGATGAATCCTTCCATGCCTCTGATTCCAGTTGTGTAATTGGTAGCAAGCTGGACGTTGCTGATTCTTTCTTTTGCTTCGTCTAAGGTGTACTGATAATTCTTGTCGGTAACAGTTTCAACGATCGGCTTGTTGGCAAGATATCCTCTGACATTGCTGAAGGCACCTGTTGTTCCTGTTCTAGTTCTTCTTGATTCAACGTACTGGTTGTTGATGATGGCACGGTTATAATAAGTCTGTTTGACTGCATTCTTTCCATCTTGGATTTCTTCGAAGACTTCAGAGCTGTTGTTGTAGATGTTAAAAAGATAACTGCTTGTGAAGTCGTCCTGACCATCCTCATAAGAGTTGATGTCGATAGAACCGCCAGTAGCTGAAGTCAATGCAACAGCATGAGAAGCATTCAGAAGTTCTGTTGCTCTATCGATGGCATTGTAGACGACAAACTTGGCAGAAGCAGTAAGTCCGCCATCAGTTGTCAAAGTGATGGTGACTTCTTCATCTTTTAAGGTTGCGGCTTTGGCCTGAATCTTTCTTCCGACAACTGCGATGATGTCAGGAGCCGAGGAAGTAAGACGATAATCATCAGAAGAACCCGCAGGTTCAAAAGCAGCAGTGATAGCCATTTCTTCGTTTACATAAAGATAATTTTTCTTTGTGACAAGAGAAACAGAAGTAGGAGTGACATCAGTTTTGTTTTCAGTGTTTGTATTGTTCTCACTGACTTTGTCTGAAGTGCCAGGAGTGATGGTATTTCCAGTGTCTCCACTGATTTTGTCTGTTTTTCCGCAGCTGACTAAAGCGGCTAAGAAGAGCAAAGAGACAAGTTTGAGTTTTTTAGATTTCATACTTTTTCATCCTTTATATTATTTAAGTTCAATCAATACTATAAGCTTAAAAAGAACAATGGTCAAAAAGAATTTTTAAGCTATTTTTAATTTTCATTCAATAATTCTTAACTTGTTGAAAAATCAAAGGCCTGGTTTCTTGAAAAATGGCCTAAAAATCAAAAAATAAAAGATGAAAATATTGTGTTTTTAAATTTTTTAAGAAAACTTTAAGAAAAGTATGTCGAACAATATAGGGGACAAGTACCATTTTGTAAGCGATTACATGAATCAAAATCATACATGCAATATAGTTAGTCAAATAAAGCAGGAATATAGTTTTTTATGAATTATTTCGATTTTTGTCACGTTTTAATAATTTTCTTTGAATTGGCATAAATAATTTGAATTTACTACATAGTTTCTTAAAATCGAGGCTACAGTGTTGACTGTTTTTTCTGTGGTATAATTCACACAAGATTTGACAATTGTATAGATGTCAAATACGGAGGTTATATCATTATGAAAAAGAGTTTTGTGTGTTCGTTGATCGGACTTTGTGCTCTTATGCTTGCTGGATGCGGAGAGACCACATCCGAGAATAAGAACACTGTTGCCCCTTCTACATGCCCTGGACCCGAGAAGGTCACTGTCACGGAGAGAGTTGAGGTTCCCGTTGATAAGACTTATGTTTTGACAGTTCCTGCAAGCGATGCTTTTGATATTGTCTTTGCAGATGGTTTTGATGCAACGAAAGTCGTTGCTGGTTCTACTGTTTCCTTCACAGTCACTGTCAAAGATGCAGTCAACAAGAAGTTAGGATTCGTCAAAGTCGATGGTGTCGTAAAGACTGCTGATGAAGAAGGAAAGTTCTCCTTTGTCATGCCCAACAAGGATATCGCCATCGAAGTTGAAGTCATCGATACCGGCATTTCTGAAATCATGGTCAATCCTGATGTCGATGTGACTGCTCTTCCTTCTGGATTTACCGCATTTGAAAAAGTCTTAAAGGCTTCCAATGACTTGGAGAGCAAATATGTTTCTTCCGCTGTCATCGAAGATGGCATGAGCGATACTAAATATGAGTTCTTCTCTGGAAAGAATGCATCTATCATCAAATCCTATTCGATGGATAAGAAAGCCGATAATGCAAGACCAGATAGAAGTGCTGCGACAATTGCACAGAATGGTATTGTTGATGGCTATTTCTATTCTATTCAGTCTGAGGCTGCTCCTAGCACTGGTTTCAGCAGTGGAACAATGACAGATACAGCCACTACATTCAAGATTGTTCCTGATGATTCAGAATATAATTCTAAACTTAGTTATTTCACAAAAGATAATCTTGCTAAGAAGGCTTCCACTAGTTTCTTTAAAGGAACACATACCTCTCTTAGCGAATCTTCTATCGGTGTCTCTAATTTTGTCCGTAGCAATGTCTTTTCCTACGATAATTTCTTTGAGGATGGCGATTCTGTCTTCAGCACAAAGGTTTCTGATGACAAGAAGTCTTACACATTCACTGCAAAGTGGTTCCGTTATACTTCTTTTTCTAAGTCTCTTAAGGCCTATGAATCCGTCACCACCATTGATGGATTAGGTCTTATGACGAAAGAAGAGTTTTCTATCAAATCTTATGCAGATGGTTCTTTCTCTGAAGCAAGTAAAGGTTATACGATCAATCAAGGAGCAGTTCCGACATCTAAAGATGTCATGACTGTCACTACAACACGTGGTGTCAAGAATGATCTTACTGGATTAAAGGATATTCATGATTATGTCATGGATGACTACGATATCCATCTTCAGTATTCCAAGCCTGAAAAGAAGAATACTTATTATGATGCACTTGAAGGAAAGAAAGTCGAAAACGGCGGAGTCTTGACTTATAAGATTTCCACCAAGGAACACAAGGTCATTACACCTAGCATCAGCGCTCTTCCTGAAGAATTGTTCAAGGCCACCAGTCTTACAGATATTAAAGCCATCAAGAAGGGAACCGGTGAAATTGAATTCGACAATGGCTTAGGTGTCATGAAGAAGGTTTCTGTCGAAGTCATTGATGCAATTCCGACTCTTATCACTCCTAAGCTTGAAAAGTCTAAGATCTATGTTGGAGATAAGACAACATTGACTGCAAAAATCGCTCCTGCAGCAGCTGATCAGAGTTTCACAGTCAAAGCCAATGAATCTTCTACTGGTGCAGTCAAACTGACAAAGAAGGATGATGGCTCTTATGAAATCGAAGGTGTCAAAGAAGGTGCTGTCACCCTTGATGTCACTTCTGATTTTGAACCGACAATCGTTGCTCATCTTGATATGAACATCATGGTCAAGCCTGTCAAGGAAACTGTTCTTGCTAACCTTGCTGCAAAGACCGTCAGATTTGCTGGCGCAATGCATTGGGGAACAAGCTCTTCCACTTCTTATTGTGCTGTATACATCAACTTCAATGCTGATGGAACAGGAACACAGCGTGGAACAACTGGTAGTTCTTATGGTTGGTCAGCATTGCAGGCCGTTAAGACATTCTCTTGGACAATGAATGATGACTTCACCTTTACAATCACTGGACAAACCGAGAAGAAGTATGTTATCAATTCTTTCAAGGCTGTTGCCAATGATGCATTCGATATGCAGTACCAAGGATCGTATAACTATACTAATCTTGAGGGTGTCGGATTGATCGATAGAGTTGAAGACTTATCTACTCTTAAGACTTCTGATATTCCTGCAATCAAGTAAATAGTCAAAACTAGAAAAGACTCGTTTCGGCGAGTCTTTTCGTTTGGAAAAACGAGCATAAGAAAAGCTGCATTGTTGATTGATGCAGCTTTTCGTGTTGGACTATTTACTTCTTCTGGATGTATTCGTCGATAGCCTTTGCAGCTTTACGACCGGCACCCATAGCAAGAATGACAGTGGCAGCGCCTGTGACGGCATCACCGCCAGCGAAGACACCATCCTTTGTTGTCTCGTTAGTCTCTTCATTGACGATCAAGCAGCCATGCTTGTTGGTTTCGATACCAGGAGTTGTATGCTTGATAAGCGGGTTCGGAGTTGTACCGATAGCGATGATGACGCAATCGCAAGGAATGGTATAGATAGCTTCCGGATCCTCTTCGACAGTGACAGGAACAGGTCTTCTTCTGCCGGAGGCATCAGGTTCACCTAATTTCTGTTTCTGGACTTTGATACCGATGACACTTCCATAGTTAGGGTTGAAATCGGCAGCTCTAGGAGACGGAGAACCAGTTCTGTCTTCCAAAATCTCGACAGGGTTTCTCAACAAGTCGAAGATGACACCTTCTTCTTCAGCATGTTCGACTTCTTCCTTACGGGCAGGAAGTTCTTCTTTGCTTCTTCTGTAGACGCATGTGACATGTTCTGCACCGAGTCTAAGAGGAGTTCTCAAAGCATCCATAGCGACGTTTCCGCCACCGACGACAACAACGTTATGAGCGTGCTGAATCGGAGTCTTGGATGTGTCTAAGTAAGCCTTCATCAAGTTGCATCTGGTGAGGAATTCGTTTGCGGAATAGACACCCTTTGCATTTTCGCCAGGGATTCCTAAGAATCTAGGAAGACCTGCGCCAGTACCGATGAAGCAAGCTTCAAATCCGTACTGATCCATGAGTTCATCGATGGACATGACTCTTCCGATGACCATATCGGTAAGAATCTTGACGCCCATTCTCTTCAAGCCTTCGATTTCGTTCTGAACGATAGCCTTAGGAAGACGGAATTCAGGAATACCATACATCAAGACACCGCCAGCGACGTGGAGGGCCTCGAACATGGTGACATCATAGCCAGCCTTGGCAAGGTCATATGCACAGGCAAGGCCGGAAGGGCCAGAACCGATGACAGCAATCTTGTGGCCGTTGCTCTTGATCTGACATGCTGTAGGAACAACATGGTTTCTGTGCCAATCGGCGACAAAACGTTCCAAACGTCCGATACCGACAGCTTCACCCATACCGGTGATAACCATCTTGCCTTCTGCGTTCTTTTCACGGACAGGCATCTTTGCTCTTAAGCAGTTCTGTTCGCACTGTGTTTCCTGAGGGCAGACACGGCCGCAGACTGCAGGAAGAGAAGAAGACTGAGAGATAATCTGATAAGCGGCTTCAAAATCACCTTCGGCGACTTTGGCGATGAAAGCAGGAATGTTGATGTGGACAGGGCAGCCAGGGACGCATCCCGGATTCTTGCACTGCATACAACGCTTTGCTTCATCGATAGCCAATTCTTCTGTATAACCAATAGCTACTTCATCGAAATTATGTCTGCGGACTTCAGGAGCCTGAGTCGGCATGGCATTCTTCTTAGGATTCATGTTAAACGGCATGATTACTTTCCCTCCTTGAGAAGGTTGCACTCTTCTTCATATTTCTTGTGTTCCCAGCTGCGATACATTGTATTTCTTTCGCTGGCAGAATCGAAATCGACTTCCCAACCATCGAAGTCAGGACCATCGACGCATGCGAACTTCATCTGTCCGCCGACCATGACTCTGCAGCAACCGCACATACCAGTACCATCGATCATAATCGGGTTCATGGAAACAACGGTCTTGATACCATATTTCTTGGTAAGGATACAAATGTTCTTCATCATGACGATAGGTCCGATGGCGATGACTTCATCAAACTGCTCGCCAGTAGCCTGACGGCGGATGATTTCATTTTCAAGTCCCTGAGTGACAAAACCTTGTCTTCCCCAGCTTCCATCATCAGACATCTTGACAAAAACCTTGGAGGCATCTTCGAATTCTTTTTCGAGGATGACAAGATCCTTGTTTCTGAAACCGGCGACAGAAGTGACTTCAGCACCACGTTTTTCAAGAGCGTAAGCCAAAGGATAAGCGATAGCGCAACCTGCACCGCCGCCGACGATAGCGACTCTCTTCAATCCTTCCAACTCGCTGGGTCTTCCTAAAGGACCGACGAAATCGGCTAAGGAATCACCTTCTTCAAGACGGCTCAATTCGACTGTACCTGCACCGACAATCTGGAAAATGATGGTGACAGTACCCTTTTCCGGATCTTCGCCTGCGATAGTGAACGGAATACGTTCGCTGTCTTCATAAGTTCTCAAAATGATGAATTGACCAGGCTGAGCTTTTTTGGCAACATAAGGAGCTTCGATAACCAAACGAATGATTGTAGGGTTAAGGACATCCTTTTTTAGGATCTTAAACATACTTTACCTCCATGTAAACAATAATATTCTAATGAGTAAGCTTTGGTTTTTCTACCTATTTTTAATAAATGGTTACAACATTGAAAAAGGCAGGCCCAGCAAATGCTGGACCTGCTGAATGTTGTTTAACGATTAGTCGGTGACAACGGTGTCGTAGTAGCAGGCGACAAGGACCTTCTCCATGAGAGCGTCATCCATCTTTCTAGGATTCTCAGGAGTGCAGGCATCGAGGACTGCATTGTGGGCGATTTCAGCCTTCTTGGCATTGAATTCTTCTTCAATGACACCGAATTCCTTCAAGCCGTGAGGGATGTTGAGAGCTCTGTCGAGTTCACGAACTCTGTTGATGAGGTTCTGAACCTTTTCGTTCTCATCTTTTCCGCCTAAGCCGAGGTAGTCAGCGATTTCAGCATATCTTGCATGTGCTCTTGCATCATGGGCATTGCATTCAATGACGTGAGGCAAGTACATAGCATTGGCGCAGCCGTGCGGGACATGACCAGTGGAGAAAGCAGCACCGGTCTTGTGAGCCAAAGAGTGGGTGATACCGAGTAAAGCATTGGAGAATGCCATACCAGCGATGCACTGTGCATAGTGCATATTGCCTCTGGCAGTGACATCACCATTGTAAGAAGCGACGATGTTGTCATTGACCATCTTGGCGGCCTTTAAAGCCAAAGGATCGCAGACATCATTGGCAAAGAGGGAAACATATGCTTCGATAGCATGTGTCAAAGCATCCATACCAGTGAATGCGACCTGCTTCTGAGGCATAGACTGCGGAAGAGCAGGATCGACGATAGCGATATCAGGAGTCAATTCGAAGTTTGCAAGAGGATACTTGATGCCCTTTTCAGGATCTGTGATGACAGAGAAGGCAGTGACTTCAGTACCAGTACCGGAAGTAGAACCGATAGCAGCGAATCTTGCCTTGTTTCTGAGAACAGGAATCTTCTCTTCAGCAAGATCTTCGAACTTGTAATCAGGATATTCATAGAAGACCCACATAGCCTTAGCAGCATCGATCGGGGAACCACCGCCGATAGCAACGATCCAGTCAGGCTGGAATTCTCTCATTGCAGCGCCGCCTTTGAGAACGGTCTGGACAGTCGGATCATTCTCGACACCTTCGAAAGTTCTGACTTCGAAGCCGGCTTCTTTAAGATAAGCAACAGTCTTTTCAAGCCATCCGAACTTCTGCATAGCATGACCGCCAGTGACGACCATAGCTCTCTTACCTCTAAGGTTCTTGAGTTCAGCAAGGCTTTCTTCACCGAAATAAATGTCTCTTGGTAATGTAAATCTGTATTTCATCTAATATATACCTCCTATTACCATTGAATATTTTGCACATTTCAATCACAGTTTGCAAGGGCTTTCAACTAATTGTGCGTGAGAGGTTTATTATGGAAAATCAATGGTTTTTCTAAAAATTGATACATTTGTTGCAAAAAATGCGATAAAATTCGATCACTTTGTTTCTTAGTTGCTCATTTGGCGTTGAGTTTTAAGGAAGTGTGCAAATTGTGTTCATCTTTAGGGAAAACGCTTGACTGGTACAGGATAGATAATTGTAAATTTTGTTTTGACAAAACAGCACTTTGTCAAAAATAGTTGGTGCTTAATAAGTGCTTGAATGTGATGTCATTATTTTTTGACTCTTTTATTTTAGATGACTGAAACTCTCCTTTCCTTTTATTATTATCGTTATCGTATTTCCATTGTTTTTATTATCTTTAATGATTTATAATATTCCTTAGGAGATATACCTATTTAATATGCCTATAAAATTGATGCTCGACTCGAACAAAATCTATCACAAGATCTTTGAAGGTACCAAACCTGGCTATGATGCTCTCCAAGTCGATTCCTTTTTGGATATTGTAATCAAGGATTACGAATCCATGGAGGAATACATCACGACAACGGATGAAAAAATGGAAGAACTGAACAACAAGGTCAAGATGGTGAACGTTCAATTGGCCAAAGCAGAAGCCGAAAATGCGACGCTGAAGACCAAACTTGGTGATATCAGCGAGAATCAGGACGCCTCTTTGAACAATCTTGAATTGCTCAAGAGAATCTCTAAATTGGAAGAGGCATTGGCAAAAGCAGGTATAAATCCTAACACGATAGAATAAAATACAAATCCGATCTGGATGACTGCAGGTGGTATCTGCCATTTGAGGAAAGTCCATGCTCGCGCTCTCTGCGATGGGAGCAGTGTTTGCGCCAGGTTAATCAATAAGCCTGGGCCGGGAGGAGTCCCGGACGGCCGAGAAGAATCTAAACGAAAGCATGATGTCTTCTCTGTAAAAGCCCCACAGTGACGAAACTTCCGGAAACGGAAGAAATGCAACGTTGGGAAGCCCCACAAGCGAGAAACCTAAATTTCGGTAAGGGAAGTTCAAGGCGGGAAACGAACTGCTGCGGACAGGTCATAGACCTAGATAAATTGTCATCCTCGACAAAACATGGCTTACAGGATCGGAACTCTATTCTCATCGAAAGGAGATGCAAATGAATACACCTAACAAAATCACTTCGATTCGTTTAGCTTTGGCCTTTGTCGTCATTATTGTCTTTTCGTTGTCTTTCATCCCTGCTTCAGCAACATTCGCTCCTGAGATTGTCATCGGACAGTTACATATGGGATTCAACTGGATCGATATTGTCTGCTGCATTCTCTTCATCATCGCTTCTATTACGGATGCAATCGATGGACATATTGCAAGAAGCAGAAACCTGGTTACCGATTTCGGAAAATTCCTCGATCCTTTCGCTGACAAGTTCTTAGTCGATTCCTCTCTCCTTCTCCTCTGTGTCAGAATGGATTGGTCCGGTCATTATCAGGTCATGCCGTTCTTGATCGCATTGTTCATCGGAAGAGACTTGGCAATGGATGGTCTTAGAATGGTTGCAGCCGGCAAGGGTACGATTCTTGCTGCCAATATCTGGGGCAAAGTGAAGACTGCAGTTCAGATGGGATTGATTCCTGTTCTGTTCCTCAATGGTTTCCCCTTCTCTTTGATTCCTAATGAGCTGAATCTCAACTCCTGGCTGACTACCCGTTTCCAGTATACCTACATTCTTACTAATATCTTAGTGTTGATCACCTTGTTCTTCTCGTTGTTGTCTTTAGGAATTTATCTTTATAAAAACAGAGCTGTATTGAAAGGAAGCAAATAATTATGGAAAGAAAAGATTTATTGAAAGCATTAAAAGAAAAACATCTGACGTTGTCTTCTATGGAATCTTTGACAGGAGGCTTGTTTGCCACCTCTGTCACTTCTGTCCCTGGAGCCAGTGAAGTCTTTATCGGCGGTGCCGTCACCTATTCCAACAAAGCAAAGGAATCCTTTGGTGTCAAAGCCAACGTCATTCAGAAGTTCGGTGCAATCTCCAAAGAGTGCGCCGATGAAATGGCACTTCGTTCCTCTTTGTTCTTCCAGAGCGACTGCTCAGTCTCATTCACAGGCAATGCAGGTCCTTCTGCCGAAGAAGGCAAGCCGATCGGTCTTGTCTATGTTTCCATCAATGTAAAAGACAAGCTCTATTCCTATCAGTTGAACTTACAGGGAGACAGAGAAGATATCAGAAGACAGTGTGTTGATTTTGCGTTTGCAACCTTGTTTGACAAAATCAATGCAGAAAATAACTGAAATTTTTGTTTTATTTGAACATTTAGTACATATATCTATTTGAAAGCGAGGCTTTATACGTATGGCAAAGGCTGAAAAGAAGACGAATGTAGTTGAGTTTACAGACAGTGCAGAAAAGGAAAAAGCAGTTGAAGCGACATTGAAGGATATCCGCAGTTATTTCAATGACAAGGGTATCATCTTGAAGATGGGTGAACAGACTCATGTCGATGTCGGTGTCATCCCTACAGGATCCTTATTGCTTGATTCCGCATTAGGTGTCGGCGGTTATCCCAAGGGCAGAATCATCGAAATCTATGGTCCTGAATCCTCTGGTAAGACGACTTTGGCTCTCGAAGCCATTGCTCAGGTTCAGAAATTAGGCGGAAGAGCTGCCTATATCGATGCAGAACATGCTATCGATCCTGAGTATTCCAAGACATTAGGTGTCAATATCGATGATCTTATCCTCTCCCAGCCGGATTATGGCGAACAGGCGATGGAAATCGTCGATATGCTTGCAAAGAGCAATGCTATCGACCTTATCGTTGTCGACTCTGTCGCTGCTTTGGTCCCTAAGGCTGAATTGGAAGGAACATTCGAGGATTCCTCTGTCGGTCTTCAGGCTAGATTGATGTCCAAATCTTTAAGAAAACTTGCCGGTGTTCTCTCTAAGAGCTCCTGCACTGTTATCTTCATCAACCAGCTCCGTGAGAAAGTCGGTGTCATGTACGGAAATCCGGAAACGACAACCGGTGGACGTGCATTGAAGTTCTATTCCACAATCAGAATCGAAATCAGAAGAGCAGAGACGATCAAGCAGGGCGACAAAGCTTTAGGCAATATCGTCAATGTCAAAGTCGTCAAGAACAAGGTCGCCGCTCCTTATCGTTCTTGCAAGATCAACCTCATTTTCGGAAAAGGCATCAGCCACGACAATGAGCTTGCCCAATTGGCAGTAGACTACTCTCTTATCGAGAAGTCCGGAAGCTGGTTCTCCTATCAGGGTGAGAGATTAGGACAGGGAATCACCTCTGTCTATGACTTCCTCGCTTCTAATCCGGAAGTCAAAGACAAAATCGAAGAACAGGTCCGTGCAAAATTATCCGGAACTGCAGAATCTACTGCAACTGATGCTGAATAATAGATTTATTCATCACATCAGATATTAGCAATTCATCATATAAAGCGGAAAGTTGTTTGATTTCCGCTTTTTTGGTGATTTTTTCTTCTGAAATGGGAGAAAAAGAAGAAGAAAACCTTTGCCCAAGTTATCGGTTTTGACTATAATATTGGTACATAAAGAACACTTCTTTATGTTTAATATAAAAGATTAACGTCCTTAAATTTTTGTCGAATAGTCGTTCTTGATTTTTTAATCTTTTTACGAGAGAGGTTCATAGGATACAGCGAACCTTTTTTGTGCGGACTGTATCAGAAAGGCATTTTTTAAAATGGATCCATTATATGTAGCGCTGATTGCTGTCGGTGTCGGTATTGTGTGCATCCTCGTCACTGCCCTCATCTTTGTTTTCGTTCCGAAAGCCAAGAAGGAAAAAGCCGAGAAAACTGCAGATAGCATCATCAATGATGCCAATGCCAAAGCCGAGAAGCTTCTTGCCGATTCTAAGGCTGAAGCAAAAGCAGATTATGAAGAGACGATGAAGAAGGCTGCTATTGAAGCTCAGACCTCCAAAGCGGAATCTGAGAAGAGAGAAGCCAAGCTTGACCAGAGAGAAACTGCTTTGGACAAGAGAGAAGACGCCATCATCACAAGAGAAGACCAGCTCGATCAGAAGAGAAATGAGTACGAGCAGAAGAAGTCCGAATACGAAGAAAGAATCGCCGGTGTCGCTGAGAAGGAAAAAGAACTTCAGGAGAAGACCGATTCTATCATTGACGAACTTCAGAAGGTCGCCAATATGTCTATCGATGAGGCCAGAGATGAATTGATGGCCCGTGTCGAAGAAAAAGAAATGAAGAAAATTGCTCTCTACAAGGAGCAGATGGAAGAACAGGCTGAAAGCGAATGCGAAGATCATGCAAAGATGCTCTTAGCCAATGCGATGGAAAAGTATGCTCAGGATGTCACCTGTGAAAGAAGCACTTCTACTGTTGCACTTCCCACTGATGAGATGAAGGGTAGAATCATCGGAAGAGAAGGAAGAAACATCAAATCCATGGAACAGCTCTTCGGTGTCTCTTTGATTATCGATGATACTCCTGAAACCTTGACTGTTTCCTGCTTCGATCCTATCCGTCGTGAAAAGGCAAAGCTCACTTTGGATGCTTTGATTCATGATGGCAGAATCCAGCCTGGAAGAATCGAAGATCTTTACAACAAGATCTCTACAGAATTCGATGACAAATTGAAGAGAATCGGTGAGCAGACCGTCTTCAAACTCGGTTTGCCTCGCATCAATGCCGGACTTCTTCCTTACCTTGGAAGACTCCGCTATCGTACTTCTTATGGTCAGAATGTTCTTGATCACTCCATTCAGGTCGCTTATCTCGCCTCCGTCATGGCAAGCGAATTAGGTCTTGATCCTGTTCTTGCAAAACGCGCCGGTCTCTTACACGATATCGGTAAGTCTATCGATGCCGAACAGGAAGGAAGCCACGTTCAGTTGGGTAGCATGTTGGCAAAGAAGTTCAATGAGCCTGCTGTTGTCATCAATGCTATTGAGTCTCACCATGGTGATGCTCCTAAGACGAACCTCATCTCTGAACTTGTCACAGCTGCCGATACACTTTCTGCAGCACGTCCTGGTGCAAGAAGCGAAACACTTGAAACATACATCAAGCGTCTTGAACAGCTCGAAGAGATCTGCAAATCCTTCTCCGGTGTTCAGTCTTCTTATGCACTCCAGTCCGGAAGAGATGTCAGAGTCATGGTCGTTCCTGAAAAGGTCTCTGATGAGGATGCAAAAGTCCTCGCCCAGCAGATTCGTGAAAGAATCGAAAACGAGATGCAGTTCCCTGGTCAGATCAAGGTTTCTGTCATCCGTGAAACTCGCGCGATCGAAATCGCAAAATAAACTGAGTTATGGTACGTATTCTTTTTCTCGGTGATATCGTCGGCCCGTTAGGAAGGACAGGTGTGAAAAAATACCTTGCCCTTCATAAAGAAGCCGATCATATTGATTTTGTCATCGCAAATGGTGAGAATACAACGCATGGTCATGGACTCTCTTATGACCATTATCAGGAATTGCTCTCTTATGGAATCGATGCAATCACCAGCGGCAATCATTTCTTCAATACTCCTGACTGCTTCAAACATTCCAAAGAGATGACTTCTGCTCTTCGCCCCTATAACCTTGACAAGAACTGCCCTGGTGTAGGAACAAAGGTCTTTACGATCAGAGACGGAATCAAAATCCGTGTCACCAACCTTCTTGGAAGAGTCTATCTTACGATGACACAAAGAAATCCGTTCTATTCTCTTGATGAAATCATCTCTAAGAATGAAGAGGATGTCAAAATCCACTTCATCGATTTCCATGCTGAAGCGACAGGTGAAAAGCGTTGCCTTGCTGAATATGCAGACGGCAGAGTCACTGCTGTCATCGGAACGCATACTCATGTTCAGACCAATGATGCCAAGTGCTTATCAAAAGGTACGTTCTTCTTATCCGATGTCGGCATGAACGGCGCTTATGATTCTTCTTTAGGAGATGAAAAGGCACCTTCTATCTATCGCACAATGACAGGAATGCCTACAATGATGGCGGTTCCTAGAAAAGGAAAAATTCTTGTCAATGGTGTCAGAC
>CAKUXT010000016.1 GCA_934700375.1 uncultured Bacilli bacterium
CTCTACAAGAGATGTCGGACTCGGTGTCAGAAGAGGAATGTTCTTCAGTCACTATCCGCATGGCGAAAACTATTTTGAAGTCGCTCTTCGCGTGTATCCATTCTTGAAAAAGCTCGAAGAGAAATACAAGGATGAAGATAAGACGATTCTTTTAGTTGCTCATATGGGCGTATACCGCGTCATCAGAAGCTACTTTGTCGATATGACCAATGATGAATTTGCAACCTGTCGAGTCGAAAACTGTCAGATTATTCATCTGCCTATGAAAGGAGAAAAAGAATGACATATACCTATACTGCTCTTTTATATCATCTTGATAAAGAGACAATATTCACTTTCACTTCTCTCCCTTCTGGCATCATCTCCATCGATAAGAATGAGGATGAAAAGGAAGCGGTCGAAGAAGTTCTGATGGAACTTCTTTCCGATGAAGAATTCCTTCCTCATGATATGCTTCCAAGCGACGTCATTCCGACAGAGGACGAGAAAAGAAAAATGGTCGAATCTGTTTTCCTTGTTCCCTATGATGAGACAAAAACAAAAGTCATCACTGTTTCAGTCGATGACGAATAGAGGCGATTATGAACACGCTTAGATATGCAAGAAAAGTCACAAAAGGCGATCTTCTTTATCATGACTATCTTCTCATTGACAAAATTGAGAAGAAGATGATCTACACCAAAGAAGAGGAAACCGGAAAACAAAGCTTATTGAACTATAAGAACAAAACCGCATCCTCTTTTGCCAAAATCATCGAAAAATACAAAGAGAAGGGTTTTGAACTGATTGAAAAAGATGGCGCTGATGACCGCATCAGACAGACTGATGTGATTCAGGGAATTGACCTTCATGTCGATGTCTCTACCTATGCGGATTACTGCAAGGTGAGACCGGAAAGAGGAAGCTATTTTTCCTTTGAAAGAATCCAGAGAGCTGTAGACTATTATCTCAATGATGAAATCTCTTTCTTCAAGCTTCGTTACTGGTGTCAGTTCTTCGCTCTTGCTGTTGAAGAATCCTTCTCTTATCCTCTTACCTCACAGAATACGTTCCAGTATGCTGTGATCAAATGTTTAAGCGAACATATGATCACAGGCAAGAAAATGGTCGATGATGAAGAGATCAAGGAAGATATCAGAAAAGTCATGCCTGAGATTTATTCCATGCGTGACAAATACTATAAGATGATTGGTTTAGGACTTCTAAAAGGAGAATGACATATGCTCAAAGCTGTATTCTTTGATTTGGACGGCACATTGCTTCGAATCGATGAGAAGAGTTTTTCCGAACTTTATTTCAAATTGCTTGGCGTTAAGATGGAACCCTATGGCTATGAACCTGAGATGCTTCCCAAGCTCTTCTATCAGGGAATGGCTCAGATGATGTATAACGATGGCACAAGAAACAATGAAGAAGCCTTCTTTTCTTTTTTCAAAGTCATCTATCCGCAGGTGGAAGAAGATATTCCTGTTTTCAATTCTTTTTATACGAATGAGTTCAGGCAAATAGCTTCAATCTGTGAAAAGACAACCTTATCTAAAGAGATCGTCGACTTTGTAAAAGAAAAAGGCCTGATTCCTGTTCTTTCCACCAATCCAATCTTCCCGCTTGTCGCACAGAGAACAAGATCTGAAATCGCAGGAATCAATCCTGATGACTTTGCTTATATCACAGGATACGAGGACTCTTACTATTGCAAACCGAATCCCAAGTACTTCGAAAACTTATTGAAAAAATTCAATCTCAAAAGCGATGAAGTCATCGTCTTTGGAAACAACGATGTTGAAGACGGAGACTGTGCAAGTGCGCTAGGTCTTAAAGTCTATCTGATCAACGGATATCTCATTCATTCTTCCCACGCTAAAGGAAAATACGAGACAATCGATTTGGATCAGGTCATTCCTACAATCAAGAAGGAAATCGAAAAGAGAAAGACACAAACTGATTGACTTTTCTTTTCTATGTGCTAAGATTTTACCCGTAGACAGCGGGACTGCGAAAGCAGTTGAGAGGGTTAACACCCGACGCTTGGAACCTGTTGGTCAAGACCAGTGTAGGGAGTCTCTCAATCTTTATAGAGATACTTTCTTTGCCTTGACTGATAAGTCAAGGCTTTTTTTATCCGCTATCGGAAAGGATTCAGATGAATCAAACATCTTCTAAGACTTCGAGTCGCGCTTTTTCCAAAAAAAGCTTGGCTGATATCGTTATATCAGCAATGATGCTTGCTCTTGCCCTTGCTATCAAAGGCGTTAGTGAGCTCATCCCCTTCTCCAACCTTCCCTATGGCGGAAGCATCACCATCATCTTAGTTCCGCTCTGCTTGGTCGGACTTCTCTGCGGACCTATCTGGGGTACTGTCGTTCCGATTCTCTTCTCCGTCTTCAACTTCCTTTGGGATGGCGTCAGCACCTGGACTCCTAACACCAACGCTGTCATCATCACTCTCTTCCTCGATTACATCATCGCCTTCGGTGTCTGTGGTCTCTCCTCTTTGTTCCGCAAGCCTTTCTTCAAGAAGAAAGCATGGGCTCCGCTTGTTGCTGTCCTTGTCTGCGGTCTCCTTCGCCTTGTGTCGCACTTTTTCTCAGGTGTCATCGTCTGGAACAACATATGGGATTATGAAGGTCCGGTCAATATGGACTGGTCCAAAGGCGGTATCACCTATTCTTTGGTCTACAATACTTCCTATATGATTCCGACCATCATCCTCTCTCTCATTGTCATCGCCTTCTTGATGAAGCCTTTATATACACTCTTCTCAATGCCGCTTCTTCAGTCTTTGAAGCCTAGATCCTTAAAGGATGAAAAAGAAGAGGCCGATACCCTTCCTTCCTATCGTATTCTCTCCTATATCTTCGCCGCTATCTTTGCACTTGCTGATATCTTAAGCATGGTTCCGCAGCTGAAGATGAACTATCTCGGTTACTTCGTTATGCCTTTAGCCTTGGCATCGTTAGTCTATGAAATCTACCGCGTCGTCAAGATGAAGAAAGAAAAACAGCAGATTCAGCTTGCCGATATCATGATGATCGTCGCCTTTGCACTTCTTCTTGTTCTTAGCATCGTCGGTGTCATTTCCCGTTACACCTATGGCGCTTCTTTCTACGTTGTAGAAGGCGAATAAGCTCTAAGAGAATCGTAAGTTCTAAATCCCCTTTCATTGACAATTGTAAAGATGAAATTGATAATCTATTTCAAAAATACTGAAAAATTGTCATTAAAGGGGGTTTATTTTGCATTTGTATGGTTATTCGTTGTAATCTCTTGTAAAGGCTTACATTTCAGTTTATAATATAATATCGTGTCTAGGAGGTACTACTATGTTTAATATTGATCAAACCATTATCGAATTAGTGAATAAGTGGAATGGGTGGGGATTAGCCTTATTTACACTTCTCACTTGTCTTCTCGCGGGACTATGTTCTTCTCTTATCGGTATTGAACGTGAGATGAAAGGACAGGCCGCAGGTTTGAGAACCCACGTCATTGTCTCTATCACCTGCTCTTTGCTGATGGTCATCTCTATCTTTGGCATTCAGCTTGCTGGCTTAACCTCCGGATCAAGAAAAAACGACTTCAATCTCAGTCTTGACGTTTCCCGTGTCGCATCTAGCATCGTTGCCGGTATGGGTTTCATGGGTGCAGGCGCCATTGTCAAAAATGGTCTTTCCATCCGCGGCCTTACAACAGCTGCCACGCTTTGGCTTGTCGCTGCTATCGGTATGGCTTGCGGATGTGGCTTCATCGTCGAAGCGATTCTTGTCACTTTGATGGCTATTGGTTTCCTGCTTGGCCTTTCCAAGGTCGAAAAACTTTTGGACAAAGGTTCTCCGCAGGTTCATTTGGTTGTCGCCCCTAATATTCCGATTCTCCATGAGATTCGCTCTCAGGCTGATAAATATCGTCTTATCATTAAGAACATCGTTACCGAAAACGGAAAAGCAAGCGATGGTAAGGAACAGGTAGAGATCACTGTATTCTTCGCTTTCCACAGCGATGAGGCCATGATTGCTGACTTTGTCGAATCCTTCGCTTCTTATCCGTATGTCTATAAGATTCTCAATGGCTCCGACAAGAAACATAAGAAAGCACAAAATGACTGATCAGAACTTCTTTCCTTCTATCCTGATTTTCACAATATTCTTTCGTATCGATTTGAGCTGATGAATGGTGTCATTCACCAGCTTTTTCTTTCTTCTGTTCCTGCTGATCTTGTTCTTGATGTTTCTTCTGATATTCCCTATGAATATCATGATGGTGTTCTTTCATTGGATCTAAGAGAAAGAAACGGAAATTATTCTTTCACAATCTCGTTGTCCTCTTCTTGTTTTAAAGAGACATATACTGTTACAACAAAAGAAAGAATCGATATGCAGGAATTATACGGAAAGTATCAATCAGGAAAGAATATCTTATCGCTTAGCGAGAATCATAAAGGATCTCTCTTCTATTCTTCTTTTTTAAGAAAGAAGACGTTCTATTTTGATATTCTCTCTTTTGATCCGATAAAGTATGAACTTCATGTATCTCCTGTTTTAGAGGATGAAAACAGAAAATACTATTTTTCTCTTCTTTATCAGGAAATCGATGATTCTTTTCTTCTTACACTGATTCAAGAAAATTATTCTATCGAAGACAGCAGTGAAAGAACACTGATCAAGAATCAGACATTCATTCGAAGCAAAGAAGAATAAAAGATGTCATCTCCTTGAGGTCGGATAAATGAACGATTCATGTCTTTCAATTACTTTGAAAATCAACAGTGTTTAGTAATTTCTCTTTAATATGCTTTTGTTTCTGAATCGACAATAATTTTAACATGTGACACGATTAGGGACATTATTAGGGACATTATTAGGGACATTTTATCTTGAAATTTGTCCCTGTTGTTTTATCCAAAACGGAAATGTCGGTTTATCAACTATTGAAATCATCCCCGAATCTGACGCGTGAAGAGCTCTCTATTGAAATTTCTAAGACCGTCAAAACGATTCAGCGTGCTTTGGACGGTTTGAAAGAAAAAGGGTTTATTGCCCGTGTCGGCAATGCCCGTACAGGTTACTGGGAAATTTTACAGAAATAAGGAAATCGATGATTCTTTTCTTCTCACACTGATTCAAGAAGATTATTCTATCGAAGACAGCAGTGAAAGGGCACTGATCAAGAATCAGGTGTTAATAGAATCAAAGAGAAGAATAATATGAACTAAGTTCTTTATGTAACTAGAAAAAACGTCGTTTATAAGTGTTGTTTTTCATTGAAAAAACAAAACGAACTGATAAAATAATAAAGTATATCAACTGAAGGTTAACTAACATGAAATTAAACGAAAGAACTTCCGGTGTTTTGCTTCCGATTTCTTCCTTGCCTTCTCCTTACGGAATCGGCACTTTAGGAGAAGAAGCATATCAGTTTGTCGATTTTATGAAAGGATGCGGTGTCAAAATCTGGCAGATGCTTCCTCTCAATGTCACCTCTTATGGCGATAGCCCCTATCAGTCTCCTTCTTCGACTGGATTGAATTATTATTTCATCGACTTAAGAGAGCTGATCAGACAGGGCTTATTGACAGAGGCTGAAGCAAAGAATGCTGATCTTTTCACTTTTGAAAACAAAGTCGATTACGGAAAGCTTTTCTCCAATCGCATTCCGTTATTGAAGAAGGCTTTCTCCCGCTTCGATAGAAAGAATGAAGCCTTCCTCTCCTTTGTCAAAGAAGGAAAATACAACGATTTTGCTTTCTTCATGACAATGAAGAGCCTTCATAACTTCATGGCGTGGTACGACTGGAACGAAGAAGACAGAAACTATACTCCTGAATTAGAAGAGAGAATCAAGAAAGAGAACGAAGATCTCTATCTCTTCTATCAGTGGACACAGTTCGAGTTCCTTCATGAATATGAAGCTTTGAAGAAGTATGCCAACGATAACGGCATCTCCTTATTGGGCGATATGCCGCTTTATCTTGCCTATGACTCTGTTGAAGTCTACAAATATCCGTCCCTCTTCTTATTGGATGAAAAGCACAATCCGACTGTCGTAGCCGGTGTTCCCCCGGATTATTTCTCCGCTGACGGACAGCTTTGGGGAAATCCGATCTACAACTGGGAAGACATGAAGAAGGATAACTATTCTTGGTTCAACAGACGTATTAAGATCAACCTTGAACTCTTCGATATCCTCCGTATCGATCACTTCAGAGGTTTCTCCAGCTTCTATGAGATTCCTTTCGGCATGACAAATGCAAGAATCGGAAAATGGGTCAAAGGACCTGGCATGGACTTCTTCCATGACAAGACTGATCTTCCTATTGTCGCTGAGGATTTAGGGACCTTGGATGAAGGTGTCTATCAGTTATTGAGAGAATCCACTTATCCTGGCATGAAAGTTCTTCAGTTTGCTTTTGACGGAGATTACAACAATCCGCATAAGCCATCCAATTCCGGTGAGAACTACTTCTGCTACACCGGAACGCATGATAACATGCCTTTCCGCGGATACCTTGAAGAGCTTGACTATAATCAGCTCAACACATTGAAGAATGAGGTCAGAATCCAGTGTGAACAGTTTGGTGTCGACTTCCGTGCAGACACCATCCGCGATCTTGTTCTTACAATCGATACCCTTTGCTATGCATCTCCTTGCAAAGGTGCTGTCATTCCGCTTCAGGATCTTCTTGCAACAGGCAAGGATACCAGACTCAACCTTCCTTCTTCCCTCTCTGACAGAAACTGGACCTATCGTTGTTCTAAGACAGATTTCAATGATTCTTTAAGAAACTTCATTCATCGCAATATTGTCAGATATCATAGATAATTGACGGAAAATATGAAAAAGTGGTGGTAAAACACCACTTTTTCAATCGTTTTTAATAAATCAAAGCTATTTAACGCTTATTTTGAAGAAAGCGCTTTACTGACATGAAGCTTAAAGAATTTAATGAAATTTCAATAATTCACTTTTTAATACTTTAAAATAATATTAAGGAAGGTAAGCGATATGAAAACATTATTGGTTGAAGATAAGGTACAGTTAGCAGATGCAATCAAAGAATACCTTAGAATGCATAAAATCGATGCCGTTGAAAAGAACGATGGCTTGGAAGGATACAATGAAGCATTGACAGGCTTATATGATGTCATTGTTTTGGATCTGATGCTCCCTTCCAAAGACGGCTTATCCATCATTAAGGATTTAAGAGCGAACAAGATCGATACACCGATCCTCGTTCTCACTGCCAATGTCTCAACGGATGAAAAGGTCCAGTGTCTTTTAGCCGGTGCTGATGACTATGTGACAAAACCCTTTGTATTAGAAGAGCTTTTGGTTCGTCTTTTTGTCCTTACAAGAAGAAAGTCCCAGTTCCTTCCCGATGAGATCAACGTCGGAAACTTAAGACTTGATAAGCTCAATCATACACTCAGCAACGGAGAGACAACCATGACGCTGTCTTTGAAAGAATATCAGATCATGGAATTATTGATGGACAATGATGACAAGATCATGGAAAAAGGTGTCATCCTTCAAAGAGTATGGGGCAAGGATGCCGATACTTACTATAATTCCGCAGAGGTCTATATCTCATTCTTAAGAAAGAAATTAAAAGCACTTCATTCAGAATACAAGATCAAATCCATCCGTAATGTCGGATATAAGCTGATGAAGTATGAAAGCGACTCTTCCGATGAAGGCGAATAAAAAGAAGTGGGCCAAATCAGAACGTTTTTCCATCACAGCATTCGTTCTTGTTGTGATTCTTTTGCTGTTCGGAATTGTTATTCTCACCGTCTCTAAGATTCAGTATAACAATGTCGAATCGACTTCTTTGAAGACGCTTAGAAGCACTGTCAGCGAAGTCGTCAAACCGAAAGCCGTCATCTCCTCTTCTGTATCTGACAAAGGCAAATTCGCCATAAGAGACGATACAGATAACAGTAACGATTTCCAAGGAAAAGGAGAGATGACCGGCATTGTCGTCTATCGCACAGTCGATGACAAACCTATTTGGCTGAAGGGCGAAAAAGAGGATTATCAAGCAGTCTATGACACGATTTCTCAGACGACAGTCGAGGAAGGCAGTTATACAGAGTACAAAAAAGGCGATTATTTTGTCGGTATCTATTCTGCAACCTACTTCAACGAACATATGAGACTTCCCATTGAACCTGGTGAACACGACTATTCTCTTAAGACTGGTTCAGTGATTTATTCCTGCATCGATGCCAGCGAGAAGATCGATATCACAAGACAGATGACTTTGACACTGACTCTTGTCTTATTGGCTGTCGATATTGTTCTGATCATTCCGATCTATCTTGTCTCCGGATTGTTGATGAAGCCGACATTGGATGCGATGGAACGCGAGAAAGTATTCGTTGCCAATGCCTCACATGAACTGAAGACACCGCTGGCTATCATCTCTGCCAACGCTTCTGTCTTGGCTGAAAAGCATCCTGAGGATTTCTCCTTTGTCGAGAATATCAACCAACAGTGCAAGAATATGAATGAGACGATCATCGATATGATCGACTTAAGCAAACTGGAGACAAAAGAACCTGTGTTTGAAAAAGTCAATCTCTCCGAACTGCTGTTTGATCTTTGTCTCTCTTTTGATGCGGTCGCTTTTGAAAATGAAATTATGTACAACTATGATATCGAGGAAAAACTCATTTTAGAGAGAGCAGACAAGAAGAACCTCACCAGAATGTTCAACCTTCTCATCGATAATGCGATGAAGTATGTCGACGGAAAAGAGAAGAAAATCGATATCTCACTGAAAAAAGAAGGAAAGAAATCTCATTTCCAAATCAGAAACAGCGGATGCGAAGTCCAGGATGAAGACAGAGAGAAAGTCTTTGATCGATTCTATCAGGGAAAGAGCGGAAGCGACAAGGAAAGAAAAGGCTCTGGACTTGGTCTTGCCATCGTCCATCAGATCTGTGAAACATATGGGTATGAAATTTCTATCGATTCCCACTTCCATGATTTTATGGAGTTTGATATACTTATTAACTAATTATGACAAAACTCCAGCTTGAGAAGAATATCAAGGATATTCAATCCATCGCTTTAGTTGATGATTGTCAGTTGGTAAAGAAGGAGGATACTCTCCTTCTTCTTGGTTTGAACGAGAAAATCATCAAGGGTGTGAAGGACTCAGGCTATACGAAAAACATCATTGTCAATAAAGATAAGACCTATGTTGCATTGGTCTCTTCTTTGTTCTGTGAAGAATTCCATGTCTACTCCTATCCCGATTTAAAAGCTGTCATCATCTTAAATAAGATAGATGCAAAAGGATATTATTACAAAGATGCAGTATTTTCACCGGATGGAAAATATCTTTATGTATTGGCCGATGAAAAGAGTGATTCCTCTTATAGCGAAAGCATTCTTATCAGAATCGATCTGAACTATCAGAAATACATTTCCTACTTTAAAGGGGAAGGAATGCATTTTGATTCTCTTTATTATTCCAAAACCAAACAAGCACTGCTCCTTCTTGAGAAGAAAGGACGAGTTTCTTTTTTCAATCAAGGGAAAATCATCGATAGAATCAAAACCCCATCCTATGATAAACTCTCTGTCATCGATTGGGGACAAGTCCTTCTTCTCTCTTCTTTTGCCGGTTTTGTACTTTGTTCGCTGAAAG
Organism: uncultured Bacilli bacterium; assembly: GCA_934700375.1. Classification (GTDB taxonomy): domain Bacteria; phylum Bacillota_I; class Bacilli_A; order RFN20; family CAG-288; genus Enterosoma. Next base: position 9,656 of record CAKUXT010000016.1, read on the forward strand.
GAAAAGTCATCAGAACCTGTGACTTCCTTTTACCGAAACCTTTAAAGGACGATGAAAGAGTCAGAACAGAATTCGAAATGGAAAACGAACTCCTCCAGCTGAGAGGAATGAATAGAATGTGTGTCAAAGACAATCTTGGCGAACACTATAAAGACATGGTGTTTTCATCTGAAGTAGGTGCCCTCTTTTATCTTTCCTACAACATGAATGATAAGACGTATCGTCTTTATCATTATTCGATCAAGACATTCGCCTTAAAGCGCATCTATAAAATAAAAGGCGATGTCTATCACATTCATTTAGCTTTTCCCTATCTATATATCAAGACTAGTGACGGCGTATTGGTTTATCGTATTTTGCATGATTGAAGAAAGGAGATCCAACATGGCAAAAATGAAGAAAACTGAGAAGATTGTCTCTGATGGGATTACATTCGATGACGTTTTGCTTTTACCCCGCTATAGTGAAATCACCCCTGATATGGTAAATCTGAAGGCAAAGCTGACAAAGCACATCACGCTCAATGTGCCTCTTATTTCAGCTGCAATGGACACAGTTACCGAATCTGAAATGGCTATCGCACTTGCAAGAGAAGGCGGAATCGGCATCATCCATAAGAACATGACTGTCGAGAACCAGGCCAGAGAAGTCGATAAGGTCAAACGTTCTGAAAACGGTGTCATCACAAACCCTATCACCTTGAAAAAAGATAATACATTGGAAGATTGCTTATCCATCATGGCGATGTATCACATCTCTGGTATACCGATAACAGATGAGGAGAATCACCTGATCGGTATCATCACCAATCGCGATATTAAATTTGAAAGCGACTTGAAGAGAAAAGTCGAAGATGTCATGACAAAAGGCAGCCTCGTCGTCGGAAAGATCGGAACGACCTTACAAGAAGCAAAAACTATTTTATCCAAAGCTAAGAAAGAAAAGCTTCCGCTTGTCGATGAAGAAAATCATCTTCAGGGACTCATTACGATCAAGGATATCGAGAAGATTGAAAAGTATCCTAACAGCGCAAAAGACAAATATGGCCGTCTGCTCTGCGGAGCGGGAGTTGGCATCACTGCCGATATGATGGTCAGAGCCAAGGCTCTTGTCGATGTCGGCGTCGATGTTCTTGTCCTTGACTCCGCCCATGGCGACAGCAAGAATGTCGTTCTCGCTTTAAAGAGACTGAAGAAAGAATTCCCGGATGTCGATGTCATCGCTGGAAATGTTGCAACCTATGAAGGTGCAAAACACTTGATGGAAGCTGGAGCTGATGCTGTCAAAGTCGGTATGGGACCTGGTTCTATCTGTACGACAAGAATCATCTCCGGTATGGGTGTTCCGCAGATCACAGCCATTATGGAAGCAAGAAGAGCGGCCTTGGAATATGATTGCCCGATCATCGGAGACGGCGGAATCAAGTATTCCGGCGACATTACAAAAGCCTTGGCAGCCGGTGCTGATACTGTCATGTTAGGTGCGATTTTCGGAGGCTGTGAAGAAGCTCCTGGCGGCACTGAACTCTATCACGGAAGAAAGTACAAAGTCTATCGCGGCATGGGCTCTATGGCTGCTATGGAACAGGCACACGGCTCTGCAGACAGATACTTCCAGACCGGCCATCAGAAGCTTGTTCCGGAAGGTGTTGAAGGAAGAGTTCCTTTCCGCGGCGCAGCAGGAGATGTCATCTTTGAACTTTTGGGCGGCATCCGCTCCGGTATGGGATACCTCGGTGTCAAGACGATTCCTGAGCTTCAGGAGAAGTCTCAGTTCATCAAGATTTCCGCTTCTTCCTTGAAGGAATCACATCCTCATGATATCGAGATCACAAAGGAAAGTCCGAACTATCAATCTGATCACTGAAAATAAAATCGAGACGAAAAAAGCATGTGGCGCGCCACGTGCTTTTTAAATGGCAAATGATTACTTTGCTTCTTCAGCAGGCTGTCTTTCCATCTTCTTCATCTTTTCCTGGAAGGCAATTCTCTGAGCCTTTAAGGAATTGAAGACTTTGACGACGACGAAGAGAGTCATCGCGATGACGAAGAAGGAAATGACGGCATTGATGAAGCTTCCCCAGTCGATGACGGCAGAAAGGTTATAGGTCCAAGTTGTGCCGTGAAGCGTGTAGAGAGTCTTCAAGGAATTCTGCCACTGAACGAATGTGTCAGAGGATTCGGTGATGGTGACACCCTGGCTTGCTGCATAGTCGATAGTGGCCTGCTTCAAGTCAGAGAAGTGCTGGCCGATGCCTTCGACACCCTTCTGGGTAGCGTTGGCTGCCGGTAAGACAGTGACAAGACCTTTGATACCACCAGGGACTCCCCAGGTGCAGATGCTTAAGAGGATGTTGGTAAAGGCAGTGACGATTGCGTTGAATGCGCCGCCCATGATGACACCGACAGATAAGTCGAGGACATTGCCACGTGTGATGAACTTCTTAAAGTCAGCCCAGACTGTTTCACCTTTGGCCTTCTTTTCGGCCTTCAAGGCTTTCTTTTCTTCTTTTGTCAATTTACTAGACATTTTAAAAATAGCTCCTTGTATTTTATGTAGCTATTGTAGCACTCGAAAATGAGATTACAAGGGGTTATTTCAATGAAAACGTTTCATTTATAAGGCTTCTGAACTGCTCTTCAGCCATAGCACCTAATAAGAGTTCTTCATCTTTTCCGTCAACTTTGACATAGATTCTCTTTCCGTTCTGGAAGGCGAACATGCTAGGAATGGAGATGACACCGAACTTCTGAGCGATTTCAGGGAATTCATCGGTGTCGACTTTTAAGAAGACGACATCATTGTAATCCTCATCGATCTCTTCGATGATTCTTCCCATCATTCTGCAAGGGGAGCACCATTTTGCATTGAAATCGACTAAGACGTTTTTATTTTCTTCGATGATTTTAGGAAAATCAGCATTGTTTTCTATTACTTTGATCATGTTAATTAATCTCCTTTGGCTATCACTATAATCAAATTGAAAAATAAATCAAATTATATGCTTATAACATTCCTCTCCAATTGACTAATAGACCAAAGAATAGAGAAAGAATGCCAAGTATGATGATATGAAGCGGATAATAACAATAGAATGCATACTGAATCTTTTTGCTTTGATATCCTTTCTTTCCGTTATAGAAAGCGAGGATGACAGAAGCAAGAACCGAATAACTTCCGATAGGAACAAACTCATTGGGGATAATAGGAAGGGTATAGTTTGACTTCCATAAAAGATAGAAGACAAGTTCAACGGTGATAAGAGCAATGATTTCAAAAAGCTTATCGTATTTCAGACGATAGACTTCATAATCCATATTAGGATTTTCTATATTCTTTTTTCTGATGACAAGAGAGGAGAGTTCTTTTGCGATGAAGAAAGCGAGGAAGAGAACAATGGAGAAGGTTCCCCAATCTGTTTTAAACAGAGTTCCATAGGTCTGTGAGACTTGAATATCGCTTAAGACTGCTACAGCAATAGGAAGAATAGCAAGAAGGGAATACCAGTCTTTTCTTTTCAGAAGCCATACAGTCAGAACACCTAAGAACATATCGCTGAAAGCATTGCCGACCATCGGGTTATTGATCGGAGCGATGTGATAGATGCTGCCGAAAAGAAACGCTGCTCCATCCATGACAAGAGAGAAAATGCCTAAACGAAGAAGATATTTATAGATGTTCTTTGTCCTATAGGCGCCTTCTGTTGCTATGAAAGCAAATATTGGGAAGGATAGTTTTCCGATTGCGCGAAGAATGTAATAGAGCGTATAGGTGTCTTTCTCACCGGGGATGAAAAGCAAAGCGATGTGATCAAGCGTCATCAAAAGACATGCGATGATTTTCAGCACAAAAGAGGAAAGACCGAACGATTTTTCCTTTTCCATAAATTTTATCTGAAGAAGATGCGGAATGCGGATGTGATGGAATCAGAACCGCCGTTCTGCATCGCCTTGTTGGCGATATAGCCGAGGAAGGAGTAAGAATTGACTAAACAATGTGCAAACATTGATGTTGACAGATTGCCGGTTTTGCAATAAACGAATGCAAGCGCGATGCCGGAGCAGATATAGACAGGAAGGTTCTCAATCTCAATGATTAAAGCGTGGATATTGAGTTCTTTCATCTTAGCCAACTGTTCAGCCGTATATTCGACAAATTTACCAGAGGATTGATAATATCCTTGAGCGGGTGCAATCAAAGAGAGAATAGGAGAAAAGTCGAAGTGGATGAGTCCGAATAAGACAGCGGAAAGAATGATGCCAAGCCATCTGTTGTTCTTACCGATCCAATCGCAAAGACCGGCACGATAAGTGATTTCTTCAACAATAGGTGCCATGATTGCAGTCATGATGAAGACTAAGAAAGGATAGGCGTCAAGCATCTGATTGATACCCATCTGGTTGGCGTTCTGCTCGAAATCAGGTAGGAAATTATAGATGAGACCGAAGAAGATGTTAACAGCTAAAACTAAGCCAAAACCAATTGCTCCCCAAGTATAAGTCTCTTTCTTTTTAAAAGGTGTATATATCCTTTTGGCTGCGCCGTCCTTCCCTAAGAAACAAATGAGGACAAGAATTCCGCAGATGATGAGATAGGTGATGAAATTGACTAAAGTCGAACCTAGAATCGTAAAGCTCATCGTAGAGCGGTCAAATAACTTCGTAGTCATTATAATCAGCTGTACGATTATAGCGATGAGCTGCAATCCTACGAAACCAACAACGAAAAAGACAATCTTTTTCCATAACGGAGTCATTTCATTCAGCTCGGAAAGTGCAAAAGTTCTCTTCTTATTGCTCTGCTTTTCAGGTTCATTTTGATTTTCAACATTGTTTTGGTCGGGTGTATAAACTTCCATTTTGAAAATCTCCTTTCGAAAGATAACATGTATATGTTATCATATTAGAAACTTATTGCATATATAAGTAATGCGCGAAAAAAGGAGTGTCCATATGAATAAATCAACATTTGATCTAATCCTTCTTATCGTTTTTCTGGCTATCGTCTTTTTTGCTATCATCGCCGGTCTTATCGGCCTCATGAAAGATGTCTACAAAACGACACTGAAGACGATTCTTAAAGCGATATTGATCACGGTTCTGGTTTTCACAGCGCCATCGATCTCTTATTGGATAGGAAACATTGACATCGGTAAGCTGTTCGGGGATTTTGAAGAAAAAGGAACTCTTCTTTCTGTTCTGGTCAATTATCTTAATCAGACCGGTGCCATCTCTCCGATGAACGGCATGTCCTTATATGAGACAACGATTGCAATTGCAACTTCTGCACTTTGCTTTGTTACCTTCTTAGTCGGCATGATCCTGATACAGCTCACCATCTCCCTTATCACTGCTATCTTCTATCATGGCATTTTCCGTTGGTTCCTTCCTGTTGAGACAAAGAAGGACAGAATCCAGAAGAAATTGCTGAAAAAGACCAAATGTTCTAACAAGGCAACACTTACCAATGGTTTGCTTGACAGCAATGGAAAAGCACCTAGCAAAGTCAGAAGGAAACTTCCTTTGCTTCGTGTTCCTGGCGGTATCATCGGTCTTGCACAGGAATTTGTCTTCCTCTGTGTTCTTGTCTCCCCTGTCACTGCTTTGGCTAGAATCGCAGTCAACAACAAGTCGACCGTACAGGAAGGCTTGAAGGCATCAGGCCTTAGTGAAGACCAGCAGAAGATGGCAAATGACATCATCGATTCGACTGAAAATTCGCTCCTTTATAAGACACTCGGCTATTCTAATTTTGATCTTACAATCCTCAATAAGGTCTCTACAGTCACCTTGAACAATATGGAAGTCAGCTTCTCCGGACTTGTCTCTTCCACTCTTGATATTGCTGATCCTCTATTGAAAGACGGCATCATCTCCTATGATCAGGCCGCTAGTACAGTCACCGTCAATTTCAGCGCATTGCTTGCTGTTACAACTGTCGATTCCTTGATCAACAATCTCATCGATTCTCCGATGATCATGGCATTGATTCCTCCGCTTGTCGATGTTGCTCTCAATTCTGTCAACGGCGCATCATTTGCTATCGATGAACTTGATTTCAACAATATCGACTGGTCCAGCGAACTGACAATTCTTAACGGCATTTATAAAGAGGTCTATTCCTCTGCCATCGAACCGATTGTCACACCGTCCGGCATCGATCCGAAGAATTTCAAAATCGCGACTTCGACGATGACTGATGATGAGATGAACACCTATGTCAACGCCATCTCCAAGTTAGGAACGATGTCTTCCATCAAGAAGAATCTCCCGGTCATCTTATCCGGCATCGGAAGATATCTTGAAAATCAGGGATTTGAAATCCTTCCTAGTGATAAGGCTGCTTACAAAGACATCGATTGGTCTCAGGACCTGAAGGTCTTTGCTGAATCCGCCTTCAACTATTTCAGAACAATCGGCATGGATATTTCCTCTGACTTCAATCCCAATGTCCTTCAGGAAAAGACTTTCGATGTCATGAAAGATCCTGTCAAGAGAGAGAAACTTGAGAATATCATCTGCGGTCAGACAAACCATCAAGGCCTCTTGGATACCCAGCTCTTCTCCACCCTTTCCCTCTCCAAGATTATTTCTTCTACACTGTCTTCTATCCCTTCCTTAAAGAAATACACCAACAATTTAAGTCTCACCTTCATCGATGACTTCTCCAAGAACGAGCTGAAGTCTGAATTCTCAACAATGTTCTCCATTGCCGGAATCGTCTTTGACGATAACAGCAAAGTCAATATCAACAACCTTTCCTCTATCGATATCGGAGACAGTGAGACTGCCTCTGAACTTGCTGATTTATTGCATAAGAGCAAGTCCAGCAAGATCTTCGAAAAGATGTATCCTTCCGTCATGAAAGGAATCCTCTTCAATTCCAACATCGACTTCACCTCATATCTCTATGGACTCACTCCTTATAACTTCAACTATGATTCCAAGACCTACATCGATGACTTTGAAAGCATTCTCCGTCTGATGCCCCAGATTCAGGAAATGCAGAAACTCTTCACTTCTGATGCCACCAATGCAGAGAAAGTCGAAAAGCTCGATACTTCCCTTCTTAGAACTCTTCTCAACCTTCTTGTCAACTCTGATTTCTTCAATGCGGATCAGAAGACAGGCATTAACTCCTATACACAGAAAAACGTCAATATTGCAACCTTCTTCACCAATCTCTTCAAAGAAGAACCCTTTGCTTCCATGAATCTTGTCGCTCTGACTATTGATGACTTACAGTCTGTCAGCTGGGGGACAGGTGTCGGCGGAGACAAAGGCGAAATCGATCTCATCTGCACGATGATCGAAGAAGGAAAGAAGAACCCTGAATTCCTGACAACCTTCGACTTCGATAAGATCCAGGACAGCAAAGCTGTCGGAAATATGATCAAATGCGGTTTTGAAAGCAAACTCCTCTCTCCCTCCATCCTTTCCATCATCGACAGCTCTCTCAATCAGTACCTCAATGACATCGGCATTCCTTATTCCATGAATGAGATGAGAAATGCAATGTGGATCGATGACAGCGATGAAATCGCCGAACTTCTCTCCTTACTTAAAGGCGTCGACTTGAAGAACTTCGATCTTAACACCTTCTCTCCTGACCGCCTCAATGCAATGCTTACTGTCCTTTCTAAGATGAACCTTGTCAAGACAGGCTCGAAAGAAAAGGATCCATTC
>CAKUXT010000017.1 GCA_934700375.1 uncultured Bacilli bacterium
GCCATACTGATCCCTGTCTTTTGGCCTCCTGTATTCAGCCTCTTTCCTATCTCAGTTTTGATTGGGCTCTATCGTATTATGGGCTGATACCTGAAAGAGTTGTCTGCGTCACCTCTGCAACATTCAAGAACAGAAAGAACAAAACATTCGAAAACTATTTTGGAAGATATGAATATACAGACATTCCACCTAAGGCTTATCCTGATGGGGTGACTTACTTGGAAAGAGGAGAGTATATGGTGAAGATAGCCACGAAGGAAAAAGCCATATGTGATTCTCTTTGCAAATGGAGAGTCGTAAAAAGCATCAAAGACTTAAAGGAGCTTCTCTTCATCGACAAGAGAGTCGATGAGGAGGAATTCTCCTCATGCGACTTCAAGCTGATGAAGAGGCTTGCTGCTTTATATAATAAGACTAATCTGAAGCTGTTGATAAAGCTGATTGGAAAGGAATACGAAAATGAATAGTGTAATCGAAACGATGCTGGAGAAATACAATCCACATAATAATGAAGAACGAGAAAATGCCGTCAAAGAAATTATTCAGGAAATCGCTTTGAGCGGCCTATCACGTGGTGGCTTCTTTGAAAAGGCGGCTTTCTATGGCGAAACATGTCTTAGAATTTTCTATGGTCTAAATCGATTCAGCGAAGATCTTGACTTTGCTCTGATTGAAAAAGATCCTAACTTCAGATTGAATGATTACTTTCCTGTCTTAGAAAAAGAATTCGATGCCTATGGGATAAAACTCAGTGTCGAGGAAAAGAAAAAGACATTCGATTCCGAAATACAAAGTGCCTTTTTGAAAGGAAACACATTGACACTCATGATGTCTTTCTTTCCCAAGAGTGAAGACACCAAAAAAATCATTTCAAATCAAAGACTTAAAATCAAATTTGAGGTAGACACAGAAAACCCAGAAGGCGGAAAAATCGAATCAAAATTCAGAATGCTTCCTTCTCTTTATGAAGTGAAAACCTTTGATGAATCTACGTTGTTTGCTGGCAAGATACATGCAATCATCTGCAGAAACTATAAAAGCCATGTGAAAGGAAGAGATTATTATGATTATCTCTTTTACATCGGAAAAGGTTCACGTTTCAATCTTCATTACCTTGAGAGCAAGCTGAAGAAAACAGGTGTGCTGACGGATAATGAGAAACTGACACTTGATAAGACCAAAGAATTATTAAAGGAAAGATTTGAAACAGTCGATTACGAGTCAGCAAAAGAAGATGTTTCTAACTTCATCAACAATAAAGACAACCTGAAATTATGGAAGAAGGAGTTATTCCTTTCAACTTTAGATGAATTGAAATCGAATTGATTTGTTCAGATTTCAATATAGTTTTTCTGGAAAGCAGGATCGCCACAGGCGACACCATCTTTTCTCATCAGTTTTGTCCAAGGATCATTGTTGTAAAGTACGCCACCAAACCCAAATTCAAAAGCATACATTCTGATTTTTGAAGTGGATATCAGCAAAGAAGATATTTCCTGATAATCAACATCAACGGATAAGGAGAAATAATCATCATAGCGAGTATAGTTGACTGATGAAGAGCATTCTATTCCACGTGTGATTCTTGTTCCCACCCAGAAGTCTGTTGTACCAGTTACGATTTTTGCTTTCTTTTTTGAAATCATTAAAGTGACATCTTCTTTTTGAATCTTCCATTCTTCTCCATCTTCTTCTGTCATATGGAAGACAAAGGTTACAATTTCCGTATCACTGAAATCTCCAAAACCTACCATATCCAAAGTCAAACTCTTGTCATTCCTGATGGTCTTAAGATAAACATCATCCGCTTTTGTCATTTTGGTATCATTCGGATTGGCAAAAGAGATATTCCTATCACCGATCAGAGCAAGTCTTTGTGTTTTATTCAAAGTTGAAATTCTTCTCTTGGGTGCGTCGATACAAGCATAATTTGCTAAATCAGCAGGATCCCCTAATGTTCTGCCCTGATAGAAGAAATTCTCTGCATAATCGACGCCATCATAAAGAGTCTTGCCATCAAACTCAACCGCCATGATGTAGATATCATCATAAGAAGTTCGAATATTAGGTATATCGCTGATATCTATATCGGCTTTTAAGGTGAAGTAAGGCCCATAATCAATAAACGAATTCAGTGGAATAGATTTCAGTAGTTTTCCTCTTGAATTCTGAACCGAGAAGAATTCTTCGCATTCGGAATAAATCGAAATCTTGTCTTGATTGATCTGAAGAATGACATCATCCATACATAGTTGCCACGCATTCTTATCGATGATGTTATTGTGGAGAACGATTTGGAAATATTCACTCTTTTTGAATTCACCGAACCCAACAAAATCGAACGATAATTTTTCTTCGGTATAGTTGAGTGAGAAATGAACATCATCACAATCCTCTTTATGATTGCAGTATTTCTTTGATGCGAATGAATAATCTTTGCCATCAATCAAAGAAGCATACTGAGCTTTGCTGATCCAATAAGGATTATCTTCATTCTTGTCGTTTTTAAAAGAGCGGTTGGTCCAGTCGATTCTTACATATTCTCTAGGAGAAGAGGAATCGATTGTCTCCTCATCAAAACACAGTTCAGTCGTAATATTCTTTTCAAAGAGATTATCGACCATACTGACTCCGATGATGCTCTTTGCATCGATACCTAAGAAGATATATGGTACATCCAAATACAACACTGTACTTTCACCATCTGTTTCTTTGGTATAAGAAAACTGTGAAAGATCAATGCCGGAATGGATAAAGCCATAGTCATAGACAAATAGATGATCAGCAGTCATTTTGAATTCATAATCATTATCTGACTTAGTTTCTTTGCTCTCTTTGGCATTGATATATAAACTCAATGCACTTTTAGAGTCGAGAAAACGATGATACGGAGAAGTAAAACGGAAACGAATTGTACTCAATGTTCTTGTCGATGATAATGTCCAGTCATTAAATAAGGGAGAAGAACTGTATCTTGTTTTTCCTATATCCACATAAGGATACTCCATCGATATGACATCAAGATTAGAATCGTTGACCAATACCTTTTTTGTTTCATATTTCGGATGAGAGATTTCTAGCATCGAATGTTTTCTGATGTCTTTCAAAACAAAAGAATCACCTGAAAAAGAAGACGATATCTTTTTTCCGTCCACCATGAATTCCGCTTCTTTGATAATGCCATCAAAAACGTTTCTTAGAGATAGATGAACTGTGTCGAATACATCGTTTTCACTTGCCTTCTCAGAAGTATTGGCTGTATTTGTCTCTTTAGTGACAGTCGTATCCTTATTAGGTCCAGAACACGAAGCCAACAATAAAAGCGGCAACAGAAATCTAATATGTTTTTTCATGTTTTGTTCCTTTCCTCTTTTTGATGCATAATGCAGTTATCGTAATGACAACAGGAAGAGCAACAGCAGAAATCAACACGCCTTTTAAAACATTATGATAGACAATCTCCTGTCTAGAAGCTCCTACTGTCGGATTGCTCTTATCAGCAAAAGAAAAAACAAATTGATTCTGTCTGTTCAGATACTTGTTCTCATTAGGAGAATACCAATAGACAGATGCTTCTTTCTTATACTCGTTGATTTTAAACATCGCCAAAACATCACATGCTGCAGTAAAGAAAGAGCCTTGCGCATCAATCAAGAATGAATGTATCGTATTTCCATAAAGTCCTTTATCTGTTCTATAGATGATGTCATCACTGCTATTATGACCGGAGAACAGTATAAAGATATTCGGTTGTCTTTTGATGAACTTATCAAACATTTCTTTACCATCGTTTGAAGTGTTTCCACCTCCAATTCCATACTTGTTCGGAGCATATGGAGAATAATTCTGGCAAATTTCACCATTCGGCTCGATATAGGAATGCGTAGAGACAACGATGCGGTGATCAGGATAGCTTTCGCAGACACGATTTGCCCACTTCAAGACAGAATCACGTGGACCGAATTCCAAATTCAGGAAAAGATAATCTACGCCGCAGATTCTTTTGACGTTGTAATAATTCAGAATATCGCCTTTGTAATACGCCCCTCCGAAATACTCTTTCTGAGAATATTTGTCATAAGGAAGATAATGATTCATTTTCATTGCCGGTCTGCTTCTTCCGACACCATCATCATAATCATGGTTTCCAGGAACAAAACCATATGAGACATCGCTCTCATCAAGTTTCGAGAAATTCCTCACAACAGTTTCCCATTGCGTATCTGTTTCCGAATTCACATCGCAGGTATCAGTAAGGTCACCGACAAAGGAAACATACTGAATGTTCTTCTGCGATTTATTGTCACAGATCCATTCAAAGTCTTTTGCTAATTTTGTCGGATTGTATCTTGTAGTGATCTGGATGTCTGGAATACAAAGGATAGAATAATCAAAGTCATCATTCTCCTTCAGATCATAATAGTATTCATAATTACCCATCGTGAGATCATAATGATTCGATGAATCATCTTTGATTTCATTTTTAGACCAATCACCTAAAACATATGAGGCTAATAAATTGTCCTCATCGCTATTGAACTTTGTCTTTGTTTTATCATTTTCGACTTCTGCTCCGGTTCTATTATCGGAGAACAATGTCACCTGCGATATCTTTCCGTGGAATGGATATCTCTCATAAAGACCATCGATGTTTTTAACCCAGTTTTCCCAATCGCATCCAATCTGATATCGCATCAGATTGACGGCATCGCTGCTTTTTGCTTGATATTCTTCTATCAGAGTTCCATTGACATAGAAAAGAAACTTCTCATTTGCTTTGTCACGGACTAGTGCCAAATGTTCTTCTTTTCCGGTTCTGAAATCATAGCCTGTGAAGGTGTGATCGACTTCTGCCTGATAGGATGCAATACGATTGTAATAGAGCCTGAAATGACCATCCTTGTCGATCAGATAATCGACTGAGCCATCATATCCATATGCCGAATTATAGTAATTTCCGAAAATGACACCGATAGGTTCTGTATTATTCTTGTCATCATCAACAGTTATTCTCGCTTCAAAGGTGTTGATCGTTTCTTCATAGGGGCGAGAAACAATATAAGTTGTCTTATCAGCAATGATATCGTGCGATTTAACTTCCTGATTGATTCTTTTGTTTCCCTGTAATGCCAAAGAAGCAACAAGAAGCAAAGTCAAAGGGATCATGCAATTCATTTTCTCACCTCTTTCTCTAGATCATAGATGACAAGATTATCGATTTCGACATTGCTTGCAGAAGAGAGGAAGCCGATGCTTCCTTTCTGATTCAATAAGAGAGAAGAAGAGACTCTGTTTGAAAACACTTCTTCTCCATCTAGCATCAGGAAAAGATAATCATCGACGAGGGCCAGTTCAACATGATGTTCTGTTGTTGAGAAGCCATTCTTCATTGTTTTAAGTGTCTGAGAAGACGACCAGGAAGAATAAAGAGAGTTCTTCTCTCCGTGGTTATACAACTGAATCTGTCCTTTTTCGCTTCTGAAAAACAGCGCATTGTACTTTGCCTCTTTTCCTCTGAACATCAAGGCGAAGTACTTATCAATATCACTATAGGAGACAAAATTGAAATCGAAGGAAACAGCAAAATCCTTCAGCTCTTCACAAGGAGAATATATCGCCTGATGTTTCTTGATCGATTGATTCTTGAAATAAGAGTCGATTGACAATTTACCATCACGAACTTCAACCTGTCCTACAGAAGCTCCATAGGAAGAGGATAGATATTTCCAGCCATCAAATGTCTTTTTGTTCTCAGCAAAGGAAACCTCATAGATTGTATTGTTTTCTTCAAAGTCGCGAAGCGTGACTTTCTGAATATCCGTTTCACAAAGATTGGAGCAAAGACCGATATAGTCACCATTAGCCTGTGTCGAATAGAACCAGTTCTTGTTCAGCGTTGTTGTCTTTGTCGAATAACATAAGACATCATCAAAATACACTTCAATATATGAATTCTTCAATTGCCCTTTCGAGTTAGGAGTTTCGCCATCATAGGCAACCTTAAACTTGTGGTATTCATCCAATGAGGAAGTAATCGGATACGAAAACAGCTTATTGACGTCCGTTGATGAATGCTGATAGCTGGAATTGATAGCTGCAATTCTGACCATTTTAGCAAAAGGATCGACAACAGCTTCAACATGGGCACCAGTCTCTTTGTTGTATCCGACCATGATGGAATATCCGACATCTCCGGCTTTCGAATACTGTTTTGATAGTCCGCTCTCTTTTGCAATTCTGAATGTAGTTTCAATAGAGTACTTCTTTAAGTTATGACTATATTCATAAGGCAGTAAAGCTTTTGCACCATAACTAAGTCCATCATAAGTCATCTGGTTAAGAGAAAGAGAATCATCTTTTAAGAAAATACCTTGTGTAGGAGCTCCTTCTCCGATTCCCCCTTTGACAAGAGAGAGTTCACCTCTTGTCCAGCTGTGATCGTTATCAATATATCCATAATCCGTATCGAAATGATTTTCGTATTTCTTTGAATACTGTTCATAATCCAATGCCCCATAAGTCGCATGGAATTCATAATAGGTATCCTCTAAAACGAAATCATTCAAAACAGTCTCTTCGTTTCCTGTTCTCCAATCTTTGAAAGCAAATGAAAGATTTTTGTATGATTTGTTTTTGACTTCAGTCGGAAGAGAGGAGATATGGAATGTATCTCCGACATTGTAGATCAATGGACTGAATTCTCCTTCATTGTCCGTATCCAGATAAACGGTTACCTTCTTGATAACCCACTTTGCATAGAGAGTCGTATCACTCTGAATCTGACCGGAGCCTGGATAAAACGGTTTTAAAAATGTCTCGTCATCAAAATACCAACCGCCGAATACAAAACCATCTCTTTTGCATACTGGCATATGAAGTGTCTCATCGCCATTGATATAAAGAAGGGAAGGAACTTCATTCCCGCCATTTGCGTCAAATGTAATTTTATATTGTTGTTGAATCTCTGTTTCCGCTGTAAAAGAATAGCCAAGTGAAATACTGGTTGCAAAGATACTTGTGCAAATCAATAAGGGTATCGCCTTTTTCATATCAATTTGCTTTTTCTTCATTGTATTGTTCCAGATTCTGACCGATTGTATCCGAAGAATAGATTGTACCGGAAGTTGCAGTAGCTGTTACCGCTCCAGTCGAAACAGAATTCACAATACTTGAAGTGTCTGACCATAAGCATCCAACCAATCCGCCGACTTTATTGTTTCCTTTGATCTCTCCATCATTCTTACAATTTGTCATGTTGAGCGTGCTATTTGTGGAAATTGTTCCACCGACGATACCGCCCACACCGTTTTTGCCGTTGATTTCACCATGATTGTTGCAATCGCTGACTTTGACAGTAGTAGCAGAAGACAAAGCTCCCACAATACCGCCGGCATAGAGCTTCAGTCCTGTAACCGCACCATAGTTATCCGCCTTTGTTATCTCACTGCCATTATAGACAACAGCAGCAATACCAGAACCATAGTTTCCAGCTGCAGCATTTGTGCTGTCTTTGAATCCAGTAGTAACCGAGCCATAATTCTTTGCGTTTTCAAGCTTGCCATAAAGATGACCGACAATGCCGCCTGTTCTTGAATTTCCAGCGACATTTCCATAGTTCTTCACATTCGACATCGTTGTTGTGATATTGTAAGCCCCGACAACACCGCCCACTGCAACATCGCTGTTTTTGGCGCCATTGATCGCACCATAATTTGCGGAATCCGTGATGGTAGCTGTGGAAACAACCTTCGTGCTCTTTGTCATCTGACCGACAATACCGCCGATAACGCCTGCGTTTGCGGCTGTCGCAAGGGATTCTATCGTTCCATAATTCTCACAGCCTTTGATGACTGATTTAGATGCTGTCACCTCACCTGCAATGCCGCCGACAAGAGTCTGACCTTTTACCGTTCCGAAATTCTTAGTGTTCTCAACACGATTTATACCTGTCGATTCAACCATTCCGACAATGCCTGCTGTCTTATTATTTGTTGCGGTACCTGTGATTGCACCATAATTTGCAGAATTGATAATGGTTGCACCATTATTGATTCCACCGGATAATGCTCCTCCTCCATTGAGCTTTGCCTGTTGATTCAGACTAGCAAAATTTGTGACATTATCGATTGTTCCACCCACATTACGTCCGACAAGGACACTTCCGTATTGTCCGGCATTCACTTTTCCATACGTGGAAAGGTTCTTGATTGTTCCTCCGGTCAACTCATAGAAGAGAGCCGTTCTTGTAGCGGTGCTATCCATATCGATTCCACGGATGGAACAGTTACCGCCATCAAAGACGCCTTTGAAAGAAGCTGCAGAGCTGCTTCCGATCCTCTTGAAATTTTTATCGATCATGACAGAGGTCTTCAGCGTGATTGTTTTGCCTTCATAGGTCGTACCGGCATTGACACTCGTGCTGAAAAAAGCAAACTGACTGGCAGTATGGATCTCATAATGATTTTCATCGATGACTTCCATGGCTTCCTCTGACTTATCCCATTTCGACAAGGAGGAGTAGTAGATTGTTTCCTCTTTGTTTTGATCTGCGATTCCTTTGACATAATCTTTATCGCTTACATAGTTTTCCTTTGCTTCCGATTCAATGTTATAAATTTCATTTACATCGTAATAATAGGTTTTCTCGCCCATTTTTGCTTCTGTCAATGCATTGCAATAATTCAATTTGATAGCAGCTTTGAAAACAGCAACTGCTGTTTTCTCTTCTGTAATGACAGGAAGGTTGTCTTTTGTATAGGTAGTACCATCGATTTCATAGCCATAGAAGGTGAGACCATCTTTATTCGGATCTGCAATATCCTTTAAAGCAGGTGCACTTCCATATTCGACATCTTCTACTCCTAATATCGTGTCACCCATCTTAAAAGTGACTTTGTATTTTCTCTTGCTTGTAGAATATTTTGCAACATAGGTTGCATCACCTGTCACTTCTACAATCTCTTTATCCCAACCGATAAATGTATAGTCTGATTCTGCGGTCGATTCTTTAGCAGTATCGCTAGGAGGTGTCGGAAGAGTTCCGTATTCGACATCTTCTGTCACTTTTTTATCGCCGATGACAAATGTAATCTGATACTTATTGATAGACTCTGTGAACACAGCTTTATAGGTCGTATTCTCCTTTACTGGTATTATCTCCTTATCCCACTTTTCAAAGGCATAGGAATACTGTCTGTTTCCTTCTTTTTCAAGTGTGCCCTTGAACGAAGGTGTTTCTCCATAATGATAATTTTCAGTTGTTATCTTTCCATCTACATCCCAAGAGATCACATATTCAACATAGGTAGAATCATATAAGGCAGTATAAGTTGTGTTTTCAGTGACTGGAACGATTTCTTTATCGAATCCTTTGAAAGTATAAGAATAGGTTTCATCAGTCTTTTTGTCTGTTTCGCCTTTATAGGATGGAGTATCTCCATAATGGTAGTTTTCCTTTGTCTCTTTTCCATCGACAACCCAGGTGATAACGTATTCGATTGCTTTTGAATCATAGACAGCAGTATAGGTCACATCCTCACTGACAGGGACAATCTCTTTATCAAAGCCCTTGAATTCATACGTATAGGAATGATCGCTTTCTTTAACAGTATCGCCTTTATAGGTGGGCATATCACCATAATGATAAATTTCACTGCTATCATTTCCATTGACACTCCATGTGACTGTATAGTCAATATAGGTGTTATCAAACACGGCAGTATAAGTAGTATCTCCACTGATAGGAGCGATATCTTTATCCCAGCCTTTAAAAGAATAGGAATAGGTCTTATCGTTTTCTTTTTTAGGGGTACCATTCTTATAAGAAGGAGTCTCTCCTTCTAAATAAGATTCCTTTGTCTCTTCTCCGTCAATAACCCATGTAACAGTATAAGATGGTTTTTTGCCACATCCCGCCACAAACGAAAGAAGAATTAGAGGAACGATACTCGATTTCATTAGTTTTTTCATATATTGCCTTTCCTTACTACACAATCATAGAGTGATATGTATGTAAGCTCTTTCAAACCTATTATATGGTTGTTTTTATTCATTGAAAACTACAAAAAATGAAAACTTGTTATACGTTCACTACACGATTATGTAGTAGAATAATGATATGAAACGATTTGACCTGAACATCGAAAACGAAGAAGACAATAAAAATCTTCTGAAAATCGGCATTGCTCTCTCTTCTCCGATCCGTATTGCAATCTTAAAACAGATCAACAATGGTGGAAAAACACTTAGTGAGTTAGCAAAACTCAATTATGTTTCTTTTTCCTCTATTGTTTTCCATGTCAACCTTCTTGAAGAGGCTAAGTTAGTCAGAGTAAAGACCATCAAAATCAATAAAACCTATAGCAAATACGTCATAAAAGGAATCTTTCTCATCAACATCTTATTCAATGATGAAGTATCCCCCATCGATGAAACAGAGAATTATCAGCAAGAGATGAAGGTGGGTCATTATACAAAGGCAGAGTTTGGAAAGAACAATGGTTTCTTTGTCGATAAATCATTTTTTACCTTCTATGAAAATACGCCGTTTCTTGAGAAGAGACTGAATGCAGACTTGATCTATACAAACAAAGGCTTTGTCGAATATACTTTCGATAACTCAAAAATCAAAAACAGAGAGCCCATAGAAATAACCTTTTCACTAGAGATTTGTTCTGAAGTCGCATATTACAACAACAATTATGAATCCCTTATCGGATTCTCAATCAACGGAATTGAAGTTGCCAGTTATCTC
This sequence comes from uncultured Bacilli bacterium, assembly GCA_934700375.1. GTDB lineage: Bacteria > Bacillota_I > Bacilli_A > RFN20 > CAG-288 > Enterosoma. Next base: position 10,754 of record CAKUXT010000017.1, read on the forward strand.
TCTCCTGGTGATTTCGGAGGAAGAAGAGGAAGATACAGTCCTAATGACTCCTCCATCAACGCAACACAATATGGTCAACTGAAAATGATCACAGTCAACAAAAACGGTGTATATCTCGATGGAATTCTCTTAAACAATAAAATCACAATCGATGATCTGAAACTCAATGAAAACAACTGTATCTTATTCAGAGTGACTTCCAAAGAGTTCAATCATTCTAATGGTGGCTTCAACATCTTTGGAAAGAATTATGGTGATTTCAATCAGGATATCGAAATGACCATCACTTCTTCAATGAAGAAGAAAAGACCGGAAATCACAAATGAATGATTTTCAGCATTGATTCACTAAATCTTCTATAGTCAATCCACTATATAACGATAAGTTGTTTTGCTTCTATCGATAATGAAAAGATACTGACCCAATGAAGATCAGTATCTTTTCATTATCGACATTATTTCAAAATATTACTTCTTTTTCTTGAACAAGGATTTGATAGAAGCCGCTAAATCTCCAAATGATTTCTTTGCAATAGCAAACCAATAGATGGAGAATCCGCCAAGGCCTAAGACAGCAACTGAGCCAACAGCAATGCCGGCTATTGCCTCACCAGGAAGGACCTTCTTTTCTTGTGTGGGTGGAATCTCACCATCACCTTTAGGAGCATCTTCATAGATGGCTGTGAATGACAGCTCTTCTGTTACTGTGAAGGTATAGCTCTTATCGGTTGTAACGATATTTCCGTTCTTATCCTTCCAGCCCTTGAAGACTTTGCCTTCCTTAGGATCATCGGCTGTGATGGTGACCTTCTCTCCTTCCGGATAGAATTGTGCTTCACCATTGACAGTAACCTTATGGGTTCCTAATTTTGCAATTCTCAGGTCAGTAATCTCCTGATTGTTGGCATCGAAGTGTTTTCCACAATGGACACAGTCTTTATGGCCTTTTACACCGAACTCTGTTGCTGTAGGAGCAACTTCATCAACCCAGTTATCATACTGATGGGCATTAGGATCGATAGGAAGGTCTAATTTCTCTTTAGCGACGATATTCTTGTTCTCATCAGCATAGACATCACAAATAGAGCAGTAATAGTATGCCTTTACGCCCTTTGTTGTACAGGTTGCAGCGACTTCAGGAGTAAATGTTGTAAAGTCATGGGGTTCTTCATCTTTCTTGGCATCACAGTTTTTGCACTCATGATAATGTTTCTCATTATCATGTGTGTATTTTGTGTTGTAATCATGCCCCTTAGCTGGAACAACTTTCTCTGAATCATCCCATAGGACAGTACAAGAGGGATCAGAGAATTCTTTTCCGCAGTCACTGCAGACATATTTGTCCTTGATGCCCGGTTCTGTACAGGTAGCCAGTTTACCAGGCTCTTTCATTGTCACGTTGACATGAGGGCATTTAATGGCTTTTTCTAACTGAAGGTAGAACTTCACCTCGGTGAGTTCCGTATTCAGTTCAGGCTCTATTCCCATCATCTTGGCATTGGTGATCGTATAATCAAGAAGCCAGTTCTTCCAGTCATATGGAGGGATGGCCGGGAAGATCATGCCCTTGGGTGCTTTGACAGTGACAGGCACCTCACAGGGGACATTCTCATAGAATCCGCCATCGATGACGGGTCCGATTTCACCGAGTGTGATTTCTAAGCCATTCTTTTCGACAACCTTCAGTGTATCGACAGGCTGACCTGCAATCGGAATAGAGAATTCAAGATCGACCGATGGCACGACATCATCAAGAGGAAGTAAGACATACAGAATCAGATTGCCATTAGACGAGCTGATTTCTTTGTTCAGCAGTTTGCCTCTGTTTAATGTGACATTCAGTTCATTCATGTCACTTGGGAATTCACAGTTTGTCTGCTGCTTAAAGGCATAACGCATAACGCTGTTGTTAGTGATATAGACACTATCAGCATCAGCCCCATTGCAGAGATAGTGGTTCGAATCCCTTCCGAGAGACGCTTTCTGATAATAGATATTCATCGGAATGATGTTGCCCTTTGTAACTGTCGGAGAGAACAAAGGCTTATAGGACATGCCTCTTCTATATTCGGGAATTGCAATCTCAACATCTTTGATGACTTTTCCGGAAGAGCACTTCGTGCATACATCATTGACAAAAACGTGAGGCAAATAGTCTCCGTATTCACAGTCACAGATAGAGTCCTCATATTCAAAGGTGCATCTGGCTCGTTTCTGACAGGTGGCCGTTCCACCGGTAGGAGAATGTCTTAACGAGACGTCCTCTTGTCCGCAGTTGTCACAGAAGGCTAGATGCATATAAGTGCCATCAGTGTTGCCAAACGCTTTGAAATGATAAGCGTGGTCGATTTTAGAATGATATTCATAGCCGCAGTCTTCACAGATGGCACCGGATAAGCATGAGGCCTTTCCACCGTGATGTTTCTCTTTGATGATATTGCCCTTGCTATCCTTCTCATACTCACCGCAAGTACATTTACGGATATGACAGGACTTATCCGTTCTATCGACTTCATAGCTAGTGAAGTTATGCTTGGCATCAGGATTTCCGACATCGCCGCACTTTTTGCATTTGACATTGCAGCCCTCGGAGAAATCATGTTTACCCAATAAGGAGCCAATATCTAACTGATAGCAGATACCAGGACAATCAGGATCTGTACATTTTGTATATCCATGATATTCATAATCGATTTTTCCATAATCGGCCCATTTATGATCATGGCCTCCAGTGATGCCATAGATCAGAACAGGAATTTCACAGCTCTGACCATCAGAGGCTGTGGCTGTGATATACATCATGCCATTTATCATCGAATTCGTTGCTTTCAGACGATAATAGCATTCGGATTTATCAAAGACATTGGAGGACTGTAACTCCATGCCGACAGGTGCATACTTGGCTGAATAGGTATAGGGGCCCGGTGCTCCGGCGAGCCAATATCCCGTATCAGTATAGGGAGTTCCTATTTTACCGGTGACCGCTTCATCGAGGATAGGAGCAATCGAGATCGTATAGCCCATGTAGGTCATTCCCCTGGCTAAATAAAAATCGAATTCGACTGCAGTCGTAGTTGAATTAGAGGAGGCTGCATATCCGATCTCGATATCTTTTCCTTTTCCTGCTTCTGCACCGATAATCTTCATCTTGTTACGCAACAGCTCATCATCACTATTGATCTTATAACCGGATTTCGGTGCAAACTGTACACGGAAAGCATAGGCAAGATTAGGCTCAATTGTAACGTTCTCGACATTGCTCCAAGGCAAAGGAACATAATCGTTCTGCCAAAGTCTCTTCTTCTGGCCGTCGCCCCAGATAGACTTCAGTTCAGCAGTATAGTTAGCACCCTCTGCAACTTTGAGCATCTTTGTCCCTTCATCGGCGAAATCAAGGGCGGAGATCAATTTATCTCCGACATTTGCTTTCTTGAACCCGATGGCTAAAGAATCAATCGTAGTTGAATCAGCGGCTAATGCGATCGGACTTGCAAACGCAATAGATGGAAGCAATGCAAAACTCATTGCAAGTCCGATCAGAAACGCCAGAATCTTTGATTTACATTTCTTGTTGTATGTCATGTGTCAGTTCCTCATATGTTCTTTTCTAAATGACTTTGACTGCAACGAAATAGCTTCTTTTTAAAATGCGCTATCTCATAGGCACTGCCTATAAAATAGCGCACTCAAATACCATTGTGTTTCCTCGAAACATAGGCGGATTTCTTCGTCTTTGATAGTTTTGTCCTTTTCATAGCTTGTCAACTCCTTTGGTTATGATACGGGCGTTGATAGTTGTTACGTATCGGTTTTGGAATGCGTTTTTGTTGCTAATTTTTTATCATATGTCCAATTGAAAATCAACGGTTTTTATCGGACGTAATAAGCGGGTTCAATAACCAATTTGACAGCTGAAAGCCAACCTTTTATTGTAGATATGGAAAAGTGCTTATATTACATTAATGAATTTTTTCGAACAAATGACCCGAACAGATTGGTTCTCATAAAGAGAATTTGTAGCATAGTTTTCAAAATACAGCTTTTTATTTATGACTACAATACGATAACCACATTCTCCGATTTTAGAAGTTAGAGACGGATACATTTGAATATTAAAGCCTTCCTTATATAGCAATGTAAAAAAGAAGAAAGAAACGCTTAAGAAACGTGCTTTATCACAATAAGAATATGACAATAATAAGTGTTTTGCTATCTCATCACATTTTTCCTGAGTCTCTAGACGGGGAATATAATTTGTTTGCAACAAAGAAGCCGCATACAAAATATGCGCGTCAGAAAAACCTCTCTCTATTGTTTTTTTCAAAAACATAACATAACTATCATAATCCTCTTGGGAACGTTCAAAATATATATTACACTTTGACTTAAATCTTTGTTCTTTAACTTCTTCTCTAGCAACGCACCAATCCAAAGTACGGTTTACTTCCGCCTCCTTTCCAATTACTATAGCTGCCTCTTCCATAACCTTTTTTTGCATATCATCAAGTCTATCTTTTTTCTCTTTTAACATCTTCAGCGTATCGTATTCACATGTTCTTTCTAAAAAATCGTATGTTTCAGTAATCAATTCTTTTAAATGATATGTGCAAATAATAACTAATACATATAAATCACTAATGGATTCGTTATAAGTACGATGACTAATTATGTTTCGATCTTTAGCAATCTTTTCCACAAGAATTCGAATATCCCCATTTGTTTTACTAATAGACTTGTTATGAAAAACAGCGTTAATCACAGTCACATCGAGATCCTCAATGTCCCAATCATCAATATCTCTATCATCAATTCGATTATAAAATTCTTTATATGCTAATAGCTTTTGAAAATCATTACGCTTAGAAATCATTTGTTTTTTCCATCCGTCATGAAGCATAAACTTGGCCAAACATTGTAATACTTCATTTTGTAATTTGTTTATATCACTAAGACGATAATCGATTTCCATAAACCACCCCTTTAAATAGAGGCTCTACGGATACTATTGACTATCCATAAGAGCCCCAAAAAGCCGCATTTAATCTTTGATTTTAGATTTTTCTTTAATGATGATAATATTTACAATGCCATCAATAAGATGATCTAAAAGATCAAAAAGGCGAAGAATTATTTCTTTGTCTTTCATTGTACTTCTCCTTTCTGGGTTCAAACACCCTATGGATGTACAAGTGCGGCATAATTATTATCACATTTTCCAATATAAAAATATAGTGAAAAAACTGTTGAAAATAAGTTCCGCGAGAATAATCAACTCTGTGATATCCTATTCCCAAGACGGATAAAGGAAAAAAAAGAAAAATGAACGACAATGACAAATACAACATTCAAAGATTCATAGATGCGCAGAAGGGCATCTATGAATTAGCCTTACAAGAAATAAAGAACGGAGAAAAGAGATCACATTGGATGTGGTTTATCTTTCCACAGCTGAAATCATTAGGAAGAAGTGAGATGTCTGAATATTATGGTATTTCCGGTAAAGAGGAAGCTATTGAGTATTTCAACAATCCAATCTTAAGACACAGATATTTAGAATGCTGTCATACATTACTGGCTTTAAAGAAGAACAACCCGTTTGATATTTTCGGGTTTGTCGATTCTTTAAAGCTCCAGTCATCTTTGACGTTATTCTATCTATCAACATCAGAGAAGGTTATCCTTGATGTGCTAAACAAATTCTTTGATGGCAGATTTTGTAAGAAGACTGTAGAGATGATCAAAGGAAAAAGTTCATCAAAATAGTTATTTCAATTTAACACTATCTGGAGATTATTCATGTTTCCCGCAGACAGTGCAGACTCCATTTATATAATTATGACCTTTAGCAATTGTTATTTGTTTTTCAACATATCCGCATATAGTACAAGTCCTTGTCATTTCCCCGTTTTCTTCGCATGTTGCTTCTTTAATGACTTTCCAAGCATCATATGAATGAGAGCAGGGGACGGGAGTATTATCACAGGAAGCTAAACCACCCATAGATAACGCCACAAAACAGAGAGTCAGCAATTTTTTTAAAGTTTTCATTTCTTATTATCCTCCAAGAATACTTTTGCGCTTGTCTTATTGTACAAGGCCATGATTGATTTAAATTTTTCGCTTTTATGTATTTTCTCGCTTTGATCGTCATATTCGAGATAAAGAATTTCAAAAGCGGTTGAAAACAGCAAGTCAAAATCTTCAAAGATTTTGACCATAGCTCCATCAACTAGAAAACACTATATCATCTTCAGCAAAGTATTATAAAATGAATTCTTTTTGTCTAGAGCAAGTCCATCAGAATCATATTCTTTCATTAATGCTGGAACATAGTAATCAAATAATTGATCCA
>CAKUXT010000018.1 GCA_934700375.1 uncultured Bacilli bacterium
AAGCGTTCTTTGTCATGATTGTTCCGTTCATCTCTTCTGTTTTCTACATTTATCTGCTCCGTCAGAACTTCAAACAGATTCCGAATGAATTATATCTTGCAGCTAAGGTCGACGGAAAATCCGATTGGGAATATTTATGGAAAGTCATGGTTCCTCTTTCTTCACCGACATTGATTACGATTGCCATTCTTTCCATCATCGGTTCTTGGAACGCATATGTCTGGCCTCAATTAGCCGTCTCTGCTGCAAAAAATTCCGAAGATTACTGGATGATCTCTGTTGCTCTTAGAGGTACGCAAAAATTAATGCTTGAAGACCCGATGGGCAATCTGATCACGCAGTTCTCTTGGCAGATGGTCGCTTCCGTTCTTACTGTTGTGCCGTTACTTATCTTGTTTATCATTTTCCGCAAATATATCATGCGTGGTACCGGACGTGCCGGTATCAAAGGCTGATATACGGAATGGTAATATCCGACAATTAACTTTATAAAGGGGGAAAACAAAATGAAGTTAATGAAGAAAAAATCGTTAGGTATTCTTGCTCTCACATCTTTAATGCTTGTTGGCTGCGGCGAAAAGACATCTGACAAAGTCACTGAAGACAAATCTACAGTTGATCCTAATAAACAGGTCGAAGTCACTTGGTGGAACAACTATCAGACACCGGATGCAAGCAAGACCGAAGAAGAAAACAGAAAGAATAAGAACTATTTCGAATACTACTATGCTCAGGATTTGATTGCTGAGTTTGAAAAGGCTCATACGAATGTCAAAATCAATTCCCAGTATAAGGGCAACTATACTGAAATCGCTGATTCAATCAAGAAGGGTATGGATACTGGAAACTTCCCGACCATTGCTTCTACCTATCAGGATAACGTTGCTACCTATGTTGACAACGAAATCTCTTATGATATGACTGCTTTTGCTGCTGAATTAGAGAAAGATTCTGACTTCAACCAGAACTATCTTTCCATCGAAAAAGGTTGCTTCAATGGTAAATATTATTCCTTACCGTATTCCAAGTCTGGTGAAACATTAGCTATCAACCAAAGTGTTTTCGATTTGGAAGGCGCTGGCAAGGCTGGTGAAGATACAACCAAGAAAGTCACAGACAAGGAAGGAAATGAGTCTACTGTTGCTGTTTATACAGCTCCTGTGGCCAAAGACACGAAGACAAAATACAATGTCCCTGAGAACTTCTATGACATGATTGAAGTTGCCAGAAAGATGAAAGCAGACTTCCCTGATTTATTCAAGAATCAGAGAGATGAGAAGGGATATTTCAAAGCAGTTCCTTTCTGCTGGGATTCTTCCGAAAACATGTTCATTTCTCTTCTTAAGAACGCTGGTATCGCCTATACCAATGGCAATGGTGCTGATGCAGTTGCCAAAAACGCTTGGTATAGCGATGAAGCCAAGGCTTTAATGATGCAGATTAAGAAGTGGAACAATGAAGGTTTGATTGCAACTCAGAATCAGCTTCCTATCACCAATGAACAAAAGGGTTATCATGAATATTCTTCCAACATGGTCACTAAGGGAACCATCTTCATGGCTGTCTCTTCTACAGCAGGTGCTTCCTACTTTGCAACAAATGGCGGCTTCAAGGCTTCTCTTAACCACGCTATGAACTGGAAAGCGGGAACTAAGGCAAAGGATGCCAAAGTCATCTCCCAGGGCCCTTCTCTTACCTTCTTTAGAAACAAGGACAATGATGTCAATAAGGCTGCATTCGAATTCTATAAGTTCTTGACCAACACTGAGAACTCTGCCAAGTTAGCTGTCACAAAGGCTTACTTCCCGCTTAGAGAAACTTCTTACAAGACTGAAACCGTCAAGGCTCTTACTGATGCTGCTGGAACAACAGATGCAAAGGGCGCATACAAAGCCAAGTACAATGACTACACTGGTCAGGCTTTGAAGTTAAATGAAACCTATACATCTGAAAATGCCTACTTCATGTCCGATGTTTTCGTCGGTTCTGCTGAAACAAGAACAAAAATCGGAAGATTGGTTAAGGATGTCTTCGATGCTAAACTGGAAGAGACTGATACTGACGTCAAGCTTAAGGCTGTCGTTGACAAGGCTTTCGACGATGCCAGAAAAGCTCTTCTCGCATAAGTTATGAAAAGACATTGTATCTATTGCAAAAAGACCATCGAAGAAAATGAAGAGGTTTGTCCCTTCTGCGGAAAGAACCAGAACAACAGTAAGATGACTGTGAAGGGTGTTCATGAGCTTCATCAGAACGCTCATAACAACATTACAATCAATACTGACAAAAAGAATTCTGGATTGGTCTTTCTTGTGACTGGTGCAATCCTTCTGATCGTCGGAGCATTCTTCTTGTTCCTCTCATTTAAGTTCAATAGTCTTAGAGAAAGAGAATTCAGACCTGCTTCGATAGAGTTCGTTGTCTGCTGTATCTGCTTATCCATTTCTTTGTTTGAACTTGTCTTCGGAACGATTAAACTTGTAGGTTCCTTATCGAACATTAAGTTCTATAAGTCCGTGATTCAGGAAACCAAACTGAAGAAATAATCTAGATACTAAGCCCATTTGTCTTTAATAAGGCAGGTGGGCTTTTTATGTCTTTGATTTGATTAAGAAAATGTGCTGTATCATGATATAATTATATGCATGTTCAATGATAACATTTTAGATTCTTCAACGTATAAAACAGCCAAAAAAGGCAGACGATTGGTAGTGATGCTGATCGATTATTTTTTGGTCTTATTAGTTTCTTTTTCTCTATTTGCTTTAGTCATTCAGCCGATATTCAATCAGCTTCCGTCTACCAAAGAGGTAGAGAAGCAATATAAAGAAAAACAGAATCTTGTTCTGGATGAGATAGTTTCGACTCATCTACAGAAGAAGAATTCAAAAGAAAATCTTGTATCTATTTCTTCGGAAAGCAAGAACTATATTGTGAAGTTACTGAAGTTCTCAACAACGAAATATTCAGATATTGATTACTATGAACTGAAGCAGGGAAAGAAGGAGTATACTGAGATAAAAACAGAAGAACTTCTTTCTTACCAAGATAAAGATGGTTTCTATCAAAATGACGATATTCTCTACTATTATCTCAATTTCAGAAATGAGAACAAGACTGATTATGTCTCTGAAATAGAAACGTATTCTTTAATAGACGTCAATACCAAACTTCTAAAGCTTGATAATGAAAACAAGGCGTTGGTCTCTTCTGATTTTGATATGAATGCTGATGTCTTTTATTTAAGCAAAGAGAATACCAAAATCTTATTGGATTATGTCAACTACAATACAGAAAGCGGAAAAGAACTGTATCAGAAACTTTCCTATCTGTATCGTTCTGTTATCATCAACGCTATCTCAGAAGTGGAAAAGAATTATACTCCTTACATCAATAAGATGAATGAGTTCAACACTGTCTATCATAAATATTCTTCTATGCTAGGATGGATGCTGGTACTAGCATATGTCATTGCTTTTTTGATCTGCTATGTACCTTTCCAGCTCATTTTTAGACATGGCAGAACAATCGGGTATCGATTCTTTTCTTTGGCTATGTCCAGAACAGATCAGATGGAACTTCGCGTCTGGAATGTGATTGTGAAAGATCTTGTCACATTCATCATGACATTCAGCTCTATCTTCTTTATGCCTGTCTTATTAGGAAAAATTGATTTGCTTTCCTGTTATCTGTTTGGACCTGTTACGCTCTTCCAGACGATACTCTTTTCATTTTTGATGATTGTTGTGTCTATTGTGTTTTTCTTTATCAGCAAGAGCAATCAGACGCTGAGCGATTTTGCTTCTCAGACAATTACAGTCGACTTAAGAGAAAAAGAAGAAGATTTCATGATCGAGCAGGACAAGAAAGAAAACAGCTATGGAAAATAACGAGAATATCACAGAGGTCGAATACACTAGAGCAAAGAATTATAAGAGATGGCTTGCCTTCTTCATCGATATTTTCATCGCCTTTATTTTAGGTTTGTTTTTATCTGCTTTAGTCGGAGCTGTTACAAATGTAGTCCCAAGCTATAAGAATGTTGTAGCAGAAAGAGATGAGATTGAAAATTCAACCGCTATCTACTCAGACGGCAAAGCCATCATTCTAGTGATGGATGCAAGCAAAGATCCAGTCACGGATAAGAAAACTACCTTGAACAATGCGATTGAAGAATTCTACGAGGATAAGCGTTTCTTTACTGATGATAGTTACTACAACGCTTATCAGGACAGAAAGAAAAACGAAAAAGCAAGCGATGGAGAACCCTTGTTCAGATTCGATGAAAGCAAGGGAACTTATGTCGAGTCTGACTATTCTGATGAGGATTACTATAAGTTCTATTATTCTGAAATCGAACACTATCTCATCGCCTATATGTCGCTTAATACAAGATATACCGAATTGACCAATGTCATCGTCAGGACATCGGTCATCGAATTGATTATATGTATGTCAATCGGGTACTTGATTTCTTTCCTTATTGTCCCATTGATCCTCAAAAGAGGCAGACGAACAATCGGTATGTATATGTTTAAGATTTCACTTATCAGCGTGGATGCTTTGAATGTGACCGGCTGGACCTTGTTTGCTAGAGACATGCTCCTTCTTTTTATCGGTTTCTGGCTCTCTGTCTTCACCTGTTTTATCCCATGGGCCGTATCAGTCACAATGATGCACTTTTCCAAGAGGGGACAGGACTTTTTCGATTACGTTTCCAACACTTATGTCATCGATAGTTCGAAAAGAGATGTTTACCTCAATTATTCTGAGTATTTATCCCGTACTGGCAGTGTAAAAGATGCCAGCATTGAGAACAATAATTTCAAGATTTCTTCGTGATTCTTGGACTTTTCACCTTTTTAAGTTGATAAGGGTATCGCTAAGCCTTATAATTTTAAGGAGTAGTTGTACATATTATATATATGTAAAAATATAACTACCCAATGTTTGATCGGTACGGATTCCGAGAAAGGTGAAATTATGGAAATCAAACTGAAGCATTTGACGAAAGCATTCCCCGGAGACGCAAAGAAAAATCGACCTGAGACCATCGCTGTTTCTGATCTCAACATCGATATTCATGACGGCGAACTTCTAGGATTGTTAGGACCATCAGGATGCGGCAAATCGACAACTCTGTATATGATTGCCGGCTTGAAGCAACCGACTGATGGTGAAATCTGGTTCGGAGATGAGGAAGTCACTCATCTCGCCCCCGAAAAGAGAGGAATTGGTTTGGTCTTCCAAAACTACGCGTTGTATCCTCATCTCAGCGTTTATGATAACGTTGCCTTCCCGCTGACCAATATGAAGACAGTCGCTCCTGCAAAGGAGACCGTTCTCATGAACTGCGATGTCGAGACTGAACTCCTCAAGGATCATTCTGATGAGATCATCAGCATCATCAAGAGTTCCGTCTATCACAACAAGATTTCCAAGGAACTTGCTATCCAGGCCTTGGTCGATCACTTCCGCATTGTCACTTCTATGGCAAAGAAGCTCTTTGCTTTGAAGCTCCATAGCGCTGAGAATCCTCAGGCAATCATCGATGCAACAATCGAGAAACTTGCTGCCTTGAGAGAAAAGCAGGTTCAGAAGAACAATGCCAAGCACATTCTTATCAACGACAAGTATGAGCTTATCGATGAACAGGGCAATGTCCTTGTCTTCAAGAGAAAGATCACAAAAGATGAAATCGATGCTCTTGTTCAGGAAGCTGCAAGACTCGTTCAGATCTCTCAGTATCTTGAAAGAAAACCGAGTGAACTCTCCGGCGGTCAGCAGCAGCGTGTCGCTATCGCCCGTGCTTTGGTCAAGAAGCCTAGAGTTCTCCTTCTCGATGAACCGTTATCCAACCTTGATGCCCGTCTTAGAATTCAGACTCGTGAAGAGATCAGAAGAATTCAGCAGGAAACAGGCATCACCACAATCTTCGTCACACACGACCAGGATGAAGCTATGTCCATCTGCGATGATATCGTTGTCATGAAAGATGGCATCGAAATGCAGAAAGATCATCCTCAGACTATGTATGACAATCCGAAGAATTTATTTGTTGCCAAGTTCTTAGGCGTTCCTCCCATCAACGTCTTCGAAGGAAGAATTGAGAACCATAAGGTCTTCTTAGGCGATGAATGCGTTTTAGAGAGCGATAAGCTTGATCAGGATAAGAAGATCTATATCGCTATCCGTCCGGAAGGATTCGTTCCTGTCTCTGACGATCATAAGCTCACCATCGCTGTCAATCAGATCATCACACAGGGAAGAGATAAATCTTTGATTGCTATGCATGACAAGTTCTTAGGCGAACAGATCAAAGTCATCATCGATAGCGATATTCCAGTTTCTGTCGGTAATGTTTCACTTTCTATCCGTAAGAATAAGATCTTCTTGTTCGACTATGAAAGTGAAGAAAGAATCTACTTCTAATGGAAAGCAAGAATAACTGGAAAGCTTGGCTTTATTTAGCCCCTGTCATCATTCTGATGGCAGTCTTCACCTTCTATCCTATCGTCAACACAATCGGTATCTCCTTCTTGAAGAACTATGATACCTTGACTGGTACCCATGACGGCTTCACCTTTGACAACTATCTTGAAATCCTTCACCTGAAGCCGACATTCGAACAGGGCACCATGAAGTTATATGAAGATGAGTTCATCAAGGTCGCCTTGCCTAACACTTTGCTCATCACCTTCGTCACTGTTCCTCTTTCTATCATCATCGCTCTTGCCATCGCTATCGCCCTCAACTCCATCAAGAGACTTCAGAAGATCTTCCAGACCATCTTCTTCATGCCTTATGTCACCAACGCTATCGCTATCGGTATGGTCTTCTCCGTCATCTTCGATCAGAACGGTGTCTTCAACTATATATTCCATACGAATATCAACTGGCTGTACGCAGGAAGCTCTGGCTCAGCTCCGAACTATTGGGCTGCCTTCTTCGCTTTGTGCGTCTACATCGTCTGGCACTCCTTGCCTTATAAGATTCTGATCTTCTTAGGTGGACTTCAGAACATCGATGGACAGTATTACGATGCTGCCAAGGTCGATGGTTCCTCCAAATGGAAGATGGTCAGAAAAGTCACAATCCCGCTTCTTTCACCTCAGATTCTCTACGTTATGATCACCTCCTTCATCGGCGGATTCAAGGAATACACATCCGTCGTCGCTTTATTCGGCGCTGAAGGCGGATCCTTCTTAGAGTCCACTGGCCCTTCCAGCATGAAGACTGTCGCCTTCTACATCTACGACTACATGAAGAACACAAGTGGTCTTCAGATCGCAGCAGCAGGCGCTGTCATCTTGCTTGTCATCATTCTCATCTTCACGGTCATTCAGAAAGAAGTTGCTAAGAGAAAGGTACATTACTGATGAAAAAAGAGAATTATTCAGAAAGCAATGCATTCATCCGTAAATTGAATAGTGGTCGCCCTCTTTCTCACGGCCGTTATTCAGAATCCGATGGATTAGTCAAAAAAGCAGTCGCTGGCGATGCTGTCAAAGCCAGAGAAGATTTAGATGAGGATTACGTCCCTACAGTCGAAGGCATGCCTCAGAAAGACATCGATTTCATCAAGGAAGAGATTCAGGCTAAGAAAGCTTTGAAGGCTGAAGAAACAAGTGAGCCTGAAAAAGCAGAAAAAGAGCTTGGTACATCCAATGACGATCTTGATGCCATCAAAGAAGAAATCAAAGCCCTAAAGGCCAGAAAGGCCGCCGAGGCTAAGAAAGAAAAAGAAGAAATCAAGCCGATAGAAGAAAAGAAAGCCAAAAAGATCGTTGTCAACGATAACTCCGTTGATGCCATCAAGCTCTCTACAGACACCCGTCAGCTTCGCCTTGTCATCAAGAGCGAAGGACAGTCCACTAAGGCCAAAGAGAAAGCGACTAAGACTGCTCATGTCTTCGGTATGATCTTCACTTACGCCTTCTTGGTTCTCACTGCCATCTTGTTCCTCTTCCCGTTCTACTGGATGATTATCACATCCTTCAAGAGCGGTGCTGAAATCAAAGGATTCCTTCAGGGATATGAAGGAAAACAGACCTTCTGGCCTGTTCAGTTCATGAACAACTATGCCGGACTCACCAAGAAGTTCAACTTCGGCATGTATGTCGGAAATACCCTTGTTATCGGTTTATTCTCGACAATCGGTACAATCATCACCTGTATCCTCTCTGCCTTCGCCTTTGCTAGACTCAACTTCAAGGGCAAAGACCTGATGTTCACCCTTCTCCTTGCTACCATGATGATCCCTGGTGAAATGATGGTCGTCACAAACTACATCTCCATCTCCAACTTCGGATGGACAGACGGAAGCAGAACAGGTGCCTACTTGGCTATGATCATTCCGTTCATGGTCTCTGTCTTCTACATCTACTTGTTGAGACAGAACTTCATGCAGATTCCGAATGAACTCTATCTCGCTGCCAAAGTCGACGGAAAAACAGACTGGCAGTACTTATGGAAGGTCATGGTTCCTCTTGCAATGCCCTCCCTTGTCACGATCTTCATCCTCAAGCTTATGGGTTCCTGGAACTCTTATATCTGGCCGAACTTGGTTGCTGGCGGACACGATGAATTCAAACTTGTCTCTAACGGTTTGAGAGATTCCTTCCAGACAGGAACCGACTTCAATGAATACGGAAAACAGATGGCTGCTACCGTCTGTGTCACACTTCCTCTTCTTCTTCTCTTCGTTTGCTTCCGTAAATATATCATGCGCGGTGTATCTCGTGCTGGTATCAAAGGTTAATTTAAAAAGGAGAAACATATAAATTATGAAAAAAGGTGCAATTAGTCTTGTCGGGTCGATGCTCATGCTCCTTGGCGGAGTCAGCAGCTGCGGCGGATCGACAACAAGTGAAAAGGATATCGTCTTCTGGCATTGTATCGGCCACGATAAGATGAGAAACTTCACACGTATCGTCGACAAATTCAATGAAGAACATGCTAAGACCGATGGTTATCGTATCGTTCCTGAAAAGTTAGCAGGTGCCTATGATGATCTTCACGATGCCGTCAAGACCAAGCTTCAGGCCGGTTCTGTCCCTTCCATCACCATGGGTTATCCGGACTCTTTCGCTGAATATATCGGTTCCAAGGGCGAAGAAAACTCTCAGATTCTTAAGTTAGACAACTTCATCACTGAAGACAAGTCTTTCAACAAGGATGAATTCGTTCCTGGCTATTACAATGAAGGTACCGGTTATCAGTATTCTGGAACATGGTCCATGCCTTTATACAAGTCCACAGAGGCTATGTATGTCAACAAGCAGATGTTCGAAGGAACAACATTCTATAAGACTCACAAAGATGAGACCTATGGAAACTATGGCGCCAAGATCGGCGATCCTGCCACATGGGACTGGGATACTCTTGTCTATGTTGCAAAAGAATGCCAGATGGAACTCGGAAGCAAACCGGATTTCCACGCTCTTGGCTACGATTCTGATGCTAACCTCTTCATCTCTCAGATGGCTATGAGAAATATCCCTTACACCACTGCTGAAGGAACAGGAAGCCAGCACTTCTTGTTCTGCGATAACAATGGTGAGCCGAATGCTGATTTAGTCAATTTCGCTGCTGAAGTCCTTGATCTCACTGACACTGGAGCATTGGTCACACAGGGTTCCTATGGTTCCTTCGCTTCTGACTTGTTCCTTACCAAGAAAGCTATGATCACAATCGGTTCTACCGGTGGTTCTTCTTATAACGATCCTCACGGAAGCACTGAAGCCAACTTCGACTGCAACCTTTATCCTGTTCCTAGCTTCGGTGGCAAGTCTAATGCCAAGTACATCATGCAGGGTCCTTCCTTATGCTTCTTCAACACAAAGAATGAAAAGAAGGAAAAGGTCGCTTGGGAATTCTATTCCAAGTTTGTTTCTGATGCTGAACTCAACGCTGCTTTAGCACTTGAAAACTCTTATGATCCTGTCAAGGTTTCTTCCTATAACACCGACATCTATAAGGAATTCACCGCTATGGGCAAGACTAGCGAAGGCGATGATGATGTCACAAAGCAGCTTCAGTATCGTATTCCTAACCTCACTGCAACAATGAAGGATAACTACATCACTTCTTCTGTCTTCAACGGTTCTGCCAAGGCAAGAAGCGAAATCGGTGCTGTCCTTAAGTATGCAAAGACTCAGGATACCAAGTTGAATTCTTCTCAGAAGGTTACGCTTGCTATCAAGAAGATCTTTGTCAACTGCGTCAACTACATCCGTGGTACTGGTAAGTAAACCAAAACTGAGGAAAATAAATAATGAAAGCAAAATATTTAATTACTGTTCTTCCTCTTCTTCTCCTTTCTACTGCCTGCGGCGAAAACAAAACCTCTGAAAAAATCACAGAAGTCGATTATACCGGTCAGACACATCTCAAACTTGATGCTGATTTGTTCGCTAAAGTCATGAAGAATAAGAGCAACGGTACTTTCGATGGCGAGAACTATTGCGATTTCAACGTCGATGGCGTTGAAAAAATGCTCACCGAGAGCGATTATCCTACTGGTTCCCAGAGCAAGGTTTTCACCAACTATGTCGATGGTGATACCACAAGCTTTACCACTTATAATGGATTCTACAACGTCAAGGTTCGTTACCTTGCTGTCGATACTCCTGAATCCACCTCTGAAATCGAAGAGTGGGGTAAATCTGCTTCTAAATTCAACAAGAGCAAACTGAGCGCTGCCAAGCATGTCATCGTTCAGTCTGCAGGCTGTGCCAGAACAGGCAAAACAGCTGTTGCTGACTTGGACGGCTATCAGAGATCCTTGGCTTATGTCTGGTATTCTGATGTCGAAAATCCGACACAGAACGATTTTAGAAACCTTAACCTTGAACTTGTTCAGGAAGGCTACTCCATCTTCTCTGGTTCCAGAGAAGATATGGTCGAATTCGAAACTGTCGATGGTGTTGCTGTTGTCAAAGATGATTCCTTCTATAATGCATTTGTCGCAGCCAACGATCAGGCCAAGGCTCTGAAGAAACACATCTACAGTGATGAAAAAGATCCTAACTATTATTATGGTGCTCCGAAGAAGCTCACTTTAGATGCATTATATGACACTTCCCTTTATGATTTAGAGGCTGATTTCAAGGGAAAGAAAGTCAAATATTCCGCTTATTGCGATGAATTTACCAGATGGACTTTCGAAGGTGTCGTTTCCAGAAAAGCCGGTAACTCTTTCTACATCCAGGATACAATCGACGGTAAGACCTATGGTCTTTATGTCTTCACATTCCGTACCTATGCTCCTGTTCAGATCGGTAACCGTATCCGTGTCTCTGGTGTCCTTTCCTATTATGGCGGCATCTATGAACTTTCAGGTGTAACCTATTCCATGTTCGATCATCAGGAAGGCGACATCGAATATGTCAAAGATGATAAGGGCAATAAGATTGTCGAAGATGTCCAGCCTATTCCTGCAACCGTCAAAGAAATCAAGCAGGGTAAGTATCAGAGCGTTCTTGTCGAAGTCAAAGATGAAGCTTCTGACAATAACCTTTACTTCGGAAACACTCTCAGCGAGTATAATGGAGAAATCACTTCCTTCGCATCCGGCGGAAGCGAGGAGATCAACGGCTTCAATTCCACACATCCATTCTATAATACCAACAATGATATGACTCTCTTCGGAAAGTGGGGAAGCAAGATGGAAAATGTCAGTGACTTTAGCACTCTTACTGGCAATGATGATTACCTCCGTGTCAAGATTCCGGATTCTGTCCGTGTCATGGATGAAGAGGATAAGACCATCGTTTCCTATAGATACTTCACAGGCACTGCTGATATCAAAGGTAAGGATGCTCCGCATTATTACATCCAGAAAGATCCTGAAACTGTCTATAAGCTTACCAATGGTCTCATGACTGAGGATCAGCTCACTGAAGAACAGAAGAAGAACCTCATCAAGGAATCTTATAAACCTAAGAAGGTCAAGAATCCTATCGGTATTGCTCAGCAATACATTTCTACTTCCGGCAATGCAACTTACAGCTTGAACATCTGCAGCAATGCTGATTTTGCTGGTGCAAAGCTTACTGAAGTCGGAGCCTAGTCGTATGGAAGAAAGAACGGATGAACAGAGAAAAGAGTCCCAGCGTCTCCATAAGGAATCTCAGGAGCAGTATGACAAACAGCAGAATGCTCTTTGCTTCCTTGTCATCGGTGGTATTCTTTTAGTCATTGGTATTATCTTCATCTTCCTTGCCAATCGTCGTAGAAATAATGTTATGGTCGGTATTGACGTTCACTCTCTTGCCTTCTACATCATGCTTATCGGTCTGGTCTTAGGTGGAGCTGGCGTTATCTATGGTGGCATCAAGTTCGCCGTGGCTTATCGCAAGCAGAAACAGATCATTAAGCAGATCAATCAGTTAAAGTGATTTTCAAGAAAGGATATATAAGAAACATGAAAAAGAATTTTGGTTTAGCTCTCCTTGCTCTTCTCTCTGTCGGTATGGTCGCTTGCGGCGGAAACACTGATAAGACTTCTAACGGTAGTCAGGATGTTGCTCCTACCGTTGATGCAAAGCTTCAGATCTCCGTCACTGGAAAGCTCACTGTCGGTGAAACAATCACTTTCGTTGCAAAATATGATGGTTCCCCTGTTGCTCCTCAGACCGATGTCAAATACACAGCTGATGCAGCTGCTATGGATATCACTGGAAACAAGGCTGTCTTAAAGCTTGCCGGTGAACAGACTGTCAAAGCTACTTATGTCACTTCCGCTGGTGCAACTGCCTACAATGAGTTCAAATTCACTGTCGAAGAAGCTGCTAAACCTACTTCTATTGCTGAAGTAAAGAAACTTGCAGTGGAAAACAAATACACTCCTGTTCTTGTCCGCGGCGTTGTTCAGGCGACCAGCGGTACCTCTGCTTTCATTGCAGATAACACCGATGGTATCTATATGTACAACTGGTACTTTGCCAATACTGACACAGCCAGTGTCAAAAATTACTCTTGGGTTGTCGGCATGTCTGTTGAAGTCTATGCCTATGTCACTGAATACTATGGAGCCGCTCAGCTTTGCGGAAGCTACAAAGAAGGCTCTGGCTATCATGATTTAGAAGGTAAGTATGCTATCAAACTCGATGAAGAAGTCGAAGCCATCGCTCCTCAGAAGATCACTGAAGAAGATTTAAAGACCTTCACCACCAAAGGCAATGCTGGCCGTATGTATACCTTTGATGCTGAATATGTCTCTGGCAAAATCACTGCTTCTGCTACCGTTAAAGAATATGTCAAATTCAAAGTTGGTTCCACTCAGATCGAGATGATGACTGATGGCAGCAGCAAGAAGGTTTTCGATAAGAAGCTTAAGGAATTGGCAGCTAGCTTTACTGCTCTTAATCTCCAGGCTGGCGATAAGGTCACAATCACTGCTCCTTACAGTCAGTATTTCAAAGGCGAGACTCATGATTTCTGCTGGTATTCCAGTGGTGTCACTGTTGTCAAGAAGTAATCTGATTATCTAAGTAGTCAAATCATTTGATGAATCCCTCACAGATTCTGTGAGGGATTCATATTTTTGATAAGTCGGCTTTCTCCCAATAAGTGATGATTTTACTTGACTATTGAGGGCAAAAATAGAATAATTATAGAGCGACTATCAATTCTTGGAGCAGTACTCAAGTGGTGAAGAGGAGTCCCTGCTAAGGACTTAGTACGGGTAACCGTAGCAAGAGTTCAAATCTCTTCTGCTCCGCCATCGAAAATTACACGGAGAAATCCGTGTTTTTTCATTGAAAAAAGATGGGTGGTATCTGTGCGGTGGACATGGAGAGGATTGGCCTCGCTTAAGAATCAAACTTTTTTCTATAGGCGTGTCTTACTTCTTTGTATTTGTATTTCTCAGTTGGAAAATTATGAAACGAACTTATATTTATTTTTGAGAATGTTTCATTAATCAATAACTATAGCAGTTTATATTTGATATGATACTTTTAAAAGAAAATGACTCATTAAAAATATTGAATTTTCACCAAACGCACATTCTTTTGTGGTATAATTTAATTAGAAAACGTTGCCGAACATTAAATTTGCATGCGATATTCTTTCTTGCTTTTTGTGCCATGCTGAAAGGAGAAACTATGTTTCAAATTGGTGATAAGGTCCTAGACAAGAACGGTAAGATTTTCTCAATCGATCGTATTGAGGATAAAGACTTTGGTGCAGGTATGACTCCCTACTTCATTATGAAGCCCTGTTTTCCGTATGACTTCAATGCCGGCTATGTCAGCTTTGTCCCTGTTGATAAAGCAGATTCTCTTTTAAGACCGGTCATGGCAGAAACTGAGGCAATGGATCTTATCGACTCTTTCAAGGACTTGGAAGCCTATCCTGAAGTCAATCCCAGGGAAAGAAAGAATTTCTTCACCAAGATTGTCGCTAACGGCAACAGATATGAAATCTGCAGAGTCATCAAATCTTTGGTCATTTATCGCCAGGAGAGACTGAAGGCGGGGAAACCATTTTCTGATTTTGACAGAAGACTATTGGAGACCTTGTCTGTCCTTTTGAAGAGCGAACTCTCCGTCTCTCTTCATATGCCTCTTTCTGATGTATTTCCTTTTGTCTATCAGAGAACCGGATTTGCTCTCTGAGAACTTATAAAAACCGAACACAAAAAAGACCTTCCTGTTGATGGGAAGGTCTTTTGGATTCTTAGACGCGTTTAGTTATCTTTTGTATAGGTTTCAACCAAGAAGGCAACAGTGGCTGCAATCTTTTTCTTGTTCTCTTCAGGAAGATCTTTGATGGTATCGTTGATATCGATGAGATACTTATCGATCTGCATTGTCGAAATATAGGAGTGAATATCCTGTTCAACTCCGGAATCATCACCGCTCTGGTAATTGACTCTTGTTTTTCTTCCGACAAGGAAATCAAGCGAGACATCGAAAATATCTGCGAAACGAATCAGAGTCTGAATGTTAGGCTCGATTCTCCCAATTTCATAATCTGAGATGTTGTACTGCCTTAAATGCATTTTCTTTGCCAACTCTGCTTGGGTAAGACCGGCTTTGCGTCTAAGGAATCTTAGGTTATCCTTTAATTTCATATTCTAATCCTCTATTGACAATTTTAGTATTCTGTACGAATTGTGTCAACCTGTTTTTTTACATTTATATAATAAAATTGTTTTTTCAGGTTCTAAATTGCATTTACACTATAAAAATTATATCATTTTTCATATGTCAAGTATTAATGAAATCAATTGGTTCCCCGGTCACATGAGGAAAGCCATCAATAGAATTCAAGAAAAACTTAAGCAATGTGACGGCGTAATCGAAATAGGAGATGCGCGTGCGCCATTTTCCTCTTTTCCCGATTATTTGGACAAATTGACCGAAGGAAAGGTAAAAGTTTTCGTTTTTTCCAAAGTTGATTTGGCCGATCCAAGTATTCTTCAAGGCCAGATGACCAGAATGAGAGAGAAAGGAATCGAACCTTTCTGTTATGATCTCAGAGACAAGAAAAGCGGAAAAGAACTTTTGTCATATTTGGCTTCTGTCAGAACGAGTCAGGATAACCGTTATCTGAAATTAGGCTTCCCGCTCCCGATAAAACGCTTTATTGTACTAGGTATTCCTAATGTCGGAAAGTCAACCTTTATCAATTCTTTGGCTGGAAAAAAGAAGGCGGCTGTCGAAAACAGACCTGGCAAAACAAGAGCGGAGCAATTGATCCATGTGTCGGATAAGGTTTATATCTTTGATGCTCCAGGCATCCTTGAACCGAACTATGAGGACAAGACAGTCATCGCTAAACTTGCCTTATTGGGTTCTGTCAAACAGGACATTCTTCCTCTGATCGCCTTAAGCGACTTCCTGCTTGATTTTCTCAAGACGCATTATATGGATAACCTCAAAGATAGATTCCCGGTCGATTATTCTTTAAGCGATGAAGAAGTGTTCTCTCAGATTGCAGAAAAACGCAATCTCCTTCTTCCCGGCGGTCTTGCTGATAGTGAAAGAGCCCGTTATCTTCTTCTCTACGAATTCAGAAGCGGTGCTTTAGGAAGGATATCATTGGATGAATAATTCTTTGTTTGAATTTGATAAGAAGCAGAGAAAAGACAATCATGTGACCATGATTGCCGGCTTTGATGAGGCTGGAAGAGGCCCTCTTGCAGGACCTGTCAGCTGTGCGGGTGTCGTTCTCCCTCCCGATTATGAAAACGACCTCATCAATGACAGCAAGAAGCTGACCGATAAGGAAAGAAGGATTCTCTTTGAAGAGATAAAGGAAAAAGCGATTGCTTATTCTGTCATACTCGTTCCTGTGAAGACAATCGACGAGATCAATATTCTTGAAGCTGACCGCCTTGGCATGGAGACTTGTCTTACAGAGCTTTTGAAAAAGGTCGATGTCGAATATCTGATCACCGATTATATGAAGCTTCACACTGCACTTCCTACCTTGGCTATCGCCAAAGGAGATGCGACATCTATCTCTGTCGCTGCCGCTTCAATCCTTGCCAAAGTGACAAGAGATGACTATATGATCGAATTGGACAAGAAGTATCCGGAATATCAGTTCAAGAAGAACAAGGGATACGGAACAAAGGCTCATCTGGAGGCTTTGAAGAAGAACGGATATATTGAAGGCGTCCATCGTCTGACTTTTGAACCTGTCAAAAGCATGGTCAATCATACTGAACAATTGAAACTGTTCTGAATTTTTTTGTTTTTTGCCTCCTTTGAACAAATATTTATTTGAAGGAGGCTTTTTTCATGCCGCTAAATGCAAGAGACGTATTGCTCACACTGTCATATCTCAAAGCCGGAGACTGGAAAGAGATGTATACGAGCATCAAGAACAAAGAGAAACTTAGGGATGAGGATATCATCAAAGCGAAGAAAGAGACCAAAGCCGGATTTCTGTCTGTTGTCGATGATGATTATCCTACCTGTTTCAAACATCTCTATAATCCCCCTCTCCTTTTATATTATTACGGAAATCTGTCTTTGCTG
>CAKUXT010000019.1 GCA_934700375.1 uncultured Bacilli bacterium
CCTATCAATGACCCCTCCCTGACCGATAGGTTATTCAATTCGATGTTATTTTGGTTTTCGGACTCCTCTAACGACTTGAATGAGGAGGATGATTTTGATGATGGGGTTGATGATGATGATATGGCTTTTGATGACTATGAGTGACCTGAAACGGCACGTACTTTTCCGTATTGGTCGTTCTGGACTTTCCCTGTAATCAGGCTACGATGTTAAGCTTTGGTATGATTCGGTGAACGGTTCTGTTTTCCGATGGCTTTTCTGTGGCCTTTTAATGTGTGCCCTTTGTCAAGGACACACTTAAAAAGGGTACATATAGTAGAGATTATTATTCGGGAATTAACGACACTCATACATTGGTGCAGAAAACGGGATTCTACCCCACATCTAGAAACAAAATCAAAGAAAAAAGCTCTCAGCCGAAGCTAAGAGGTTTGTTTTCTTGGTGGTGCCCAGGGCGGGACTTGAACCCGCACGCCCTCACGGACATCAGATTTTGAGTCTGACGCGTATACCGATTCCGCCACCTGGGCACAATGGTTGAAGCGATGGGATTTGAACCCATGACCTCTTGGTCCCGAACCAAGCGTGCTACCAAGCTGCACCACGCCTCAAAATATGTGCTTGTTTATTCTATCATTGTCAACACCTTTGTTCAAGAAAAATTATTGAAAAAGCCCTAGAATTGTCTTCCAGGGCTTTATTCTTCAATTACTTCTTTTTGATAGGATCGACGGGTTTGATGACAGGGCGATTAGAAGGTTTCTTGTTGATAGGTGCGATAGGATGGAAGGCAGGAACTTCTTTATCGGAGAACGGATTCTGAGCCTTGAGTTTGTCGTTTGTAGGTTCGACAGGCTTGACAGGTTCGACCGGTTTGAAGCTGATCGGTGCTGTCGGCTTTGCAATCTTATTCTCATCATCTTTCTTCTCGGCTGTCTCATTTGCCGCTTCATTGTTGGCTTTCTGAGCCTTGACCAATTCACGGATAGAGGTAGCGCCTTTTGTAGGAGCAGAGGTCGGGGCAGGAGCGACATTGCCATTGAGCTTGTCGATGGTTGTAACATTGGTATAACCGTTCTTACGGATATCCTCGTTACGTCTCTTTTGTTTCCATTCAGGCTCGTTGGACTGGTTAGCGAAGACAGGGTTGACTGTCGGCTGAACCTTGGTGACACCCTTCATGAATGCTTCTTCAGCGGTGAGATCACCCTGATAAGTTCTGATCTGGTAGTTCTTCAGTTCGAAGCGGACCTTCTGAGCTTTGACTACTTCGATCTTTTCATGCTTGGACTTTGCAGTGGAGTGCAACGGACCGGCAATAGGAGTGAGGACCTTTTCTTCTTCAACAGGCTTTTCTTCTTCAACGACAGGTTCGGGTTTAGGAGTGATAGGAGCAATCGGTGAAATCCTAGGTTTGTTTTCTTTATTGAAGACAGGAGCCTTCAATTCGACTTGCTTGACATTGGCTACAGGCTTGACGACAGGCTGAACAGCAGGTTTTGCTTCAGGGACATATTCAGGAACAATCCATTCAGTATTGCCAGTGAACTTTTCGGTCTTGATATCCTCGTGAGAGTTATCGAGAACGACTTCTTTCTGATCGATACGGGATTCAGAGCTTTCCTTGACGACAGGTTCATGCTCTTCTTCCTGAGGACGCTTTCCATCATCTTCGATGAAGTTGACGGCCTTGGTGACAGGACCTTTCTTCTCTTCGACGACAGGTTCTTCAACAGGTTTCTCTTCTTCAACGATAGGCTCTTCTTCAACGATAGGCTCTTCTTCCTTCTTATCCTCTTCAGGATTATATTCAGGAACAGCCCATTCATTGCCATTGAGTGTTTCAGTCTTGACTTCTTCTCTGCTGTTATCGAGCAATACGACTTTCTTATCAGATCTGTCTTCGACGACTTCTTCTTTTGCGATATCTTCGACCACAGGGACAGGATTCTCTTCCGGTGTAACAATATCAGTGATATCGTTGACTTCGCTCGTTTCTTCAACGACAGGAGTTTCAATCGGCTCTTCCGGTTTGACTTCGACGTTTTCGATTGCGGGTTTTTCTTCAATAATCTTTTCTTCAGCCCAAGGATCAGCCTGGAATTCATCAATTCCAGGAAGGACTTTGACAGTGTAATCCCTCGGTTTGACGACAGTCTCTTCATGCCAGGGTGTTGCGCCCCATTCATCAATTCCAGGAAGGACATTGACGACACGAATCATATTGGGTTGAATTGTTTCCGAAAGTCTTCTAGCCTCTATGGCATCCGGGCTCACTTTATCTTCCTGAGCCAACTCTTCATTTGTCTGAGGTTCGAGAAGTTCAATCAGCTTCTCGACTTCGGTGTCATAGAGGCCTGGTAGGTTTGATACTGGAGAGGCTTCAATCGGTTCTAAGGAATTGATGATGGCGAGTTCACGGATTGTAGGAGCGACTCTCTTGACTACAACTGCAGGCTTCTCTTCAGGTTTGACTTCAGCTGCGGCGACAACGACAGGGGTTTCTTCAGCGACTGCAGGAACAGTTTCAACAGCACTTTCTTCGACCTTGACTTCTTTCTCGTCTTCGACAAAACGTTCATTGGCTTTGATCTTGCAGGCGAGGATGTAGAAGATAATCTGGAAGAGGACTAACATCACAAGGATGTAGAAGGTGGCATTGAACCAAGTACTCCAGCCGATGAATCCAAGCTTAAGACTTGTTAACGGCTGACCGTCTGCAAAGAGCTGTGCCCATTTTGCATAGGTTTCCGGGAACCAAGAATAAGCTTTTCCGACCAAGCTTGTGATCTTCTGGGTGTAGGGAACGGAAAGATAACCGATGAAGACAAGGAAGGAAACGACGAATGTAATCCAGCAAAGGGCTTTGCGGAATCCGCCTTTTCTTCCAAGCTTTTTGTTGTGATTCATGACTAAGAACGGAGTGTAGCAAAGGAATAACAGAGTCACCAACAATCCCAGATACATAAAGCCATAGAATACAGCAGTGAAAGCTACGCTATGTCCTCTGTAGGGCATTGATAATCCGAGGTTCTGGACTAAGTGATACTTTACCCAGCCGATGTACTTCGGAGCGAAATCTGCCAACCACGCCTGGTTCTTCAAGAATTCCTTGATGGAATGCGCTACTGGCGTCAACATCAACACGGCGACAACTGCGGCAATCACAAACAAAACAATGAAGATGACGTTAAAGACAATGATTGCTTTGCTCCCCTTTCGTTTCTTGTTAGGGGCGCTTGCTTCTTTTTTTGCCATATGGGCCTCCTTATTATGCTCATGGTGGGGTGATAGATAAGTTTGTACTATTCTATCACTATATAAAAAACGTATGCAAGAATTTTATTTATATTATTATACATATTTGCAAGAAACAACTTATTTTGAGGCGGTGTTGTTGGTAAGTAGTCATGTGAATATCATAGAAAAAGCCACCTGTTATTTAAAAATCAAGTGGCTTTTTCTGTGTGCTATTCAATTGAACTTATTGTCAAACTGGATACATATATAATTTACATTGTCGGAATAGAAAATACAAACAAAATATGCAAAATATTATGATACGACATATGTTTCAAAAAGTTGCTTATTGCAATAATATCGATAATATATCTTATTTTGGTATGAATATGGTAGAATTGATGTAGAGGTGACACGATATGAACGATAAAAAAATCAATGCTGTTTTCTTTGATTGCTGGGATACGCTGATCTCATTTGAATGCGATGAGAAGAGATGGAATATTTTAAGCTTGTATCAACATTGTGTGAACAAGGAGAAAATCGATTGGAAGGAAGTGTTCGACTTTTCTGAAAGTTTCTTTAAAAGCTATTACACTTCCCGTTTGTTATTTGAGGTTGACATTAGTTCGATTTTGTCATTATTCGTCAAAAATTTCGATATTGAATTGGATTGCCCTATTGAGACTTGCACCCATGAAATTCTGAAATATCTGGATCCAAAACCGATTGACGGCATCTCTGAATTTCTTGATATGCTGGATGAGAAGGGAATCTATTATGCGGTGATTTCCAATACCATCTATCCGACAAGCGATACACTGGAATTGATCAATAAGTTAATCCCCGGTCATCATTTCGGTTTCTTCTTAGGCTCTAATGTCGTCGGTGTCAAAAAGCCGAATCCAGTATTCTTCAAAACAGGTGTCAGAATGGGAAAGCAGGATATTGCTCATTCCATGTATATTGGCGATGCCTTCTATCAGGATGTCATCGGCTCTTATAATTCCGGCTTCCACACTTCTGTCTGGCTCAATCATAAGAAGAAAGAAAAAAGATTCTATGATCAGATCGATTTAGATGGAAAGATCGAATACATTGAAGTAGACTCTTATCATGCTTTGATTTCAAAAGTAAAGGAGAAAGATCTTATATGAAAATGATTTTGCCTGAAGAAAAAGACCTGCATTTCTGTACTTGCCAATACAAGCCGAAGTTTGATTCCTTTGGCAATGTCGATCTTCATGATCTGATGATTCAGTTTCAGAACATCGCAGGAGAGCATGTTGAAAGATTAGGTCTTGGAGAAGATTTCAAGAAAGAGAAATCCTTCTATTACATTCTCTGTAGAATGAAAGGATATTTTCTCAGCAGCATTGATGAAAACGAAACCTATACCTTTGTCACTTATCCGACACAGGCTACAAGTCTTCAGCTATATCGTTATGCCTACATTCTTGACTCAAAAGGCAATCCTGTCTTCTATTTGATCTCCCTTTGGGTATTGATGAGCCAAGAAACAAGAAGACTCATCTCATCCAAGGTCTTCCGCGAGAAAATCAAAGAGGTTCTTCCTGATATTGATCAGGTAGAACCGTTGACTCATGAAAAACTGACAGAACTGAATATCGGTGATCTGGAATTCCATTTTTCCTCATCCTATGTTGTCGATAGCAAAGACATCGATGTCAATCAGCACATGAACAACACTGTCTATATGAAGATCGCTCAAAGCAGCTGCATTCTTCATCCGATTTCGACCTTTGAAATCGATTTTGAAAAAGAATGCTATCTCAACGAGACAATCGCATTGGAATCCTATAGCGACAACAATGACTATTATGTCGTTGGAAGAAAGAATGACGGCATTCTCTCCTTCATTGTCAAATTCAGTTCCAAAGAAAATTTCTGATTTTTTGAAGATTTCATTGTTTCCCCATTTATATATTAATGATGGGGAAACTTTTTATTTGTCCGAGATGCGGAAATTCCGATCCTCGGTACATCGGTTATAAAAACGGTCAGCCTTACTGCAGAGCATGCATCGGCTTTCAGGGCAGAAAGGCGGATGTCGGCTTTTGCGTAAATCGGAAAGTCACTTTGGAATTGAAATATCCGTTAAGCGAAAAACAGAAGGAAATATCCGACTCTGTCGTATATGCTCTCTCCTGCCATAAAAATGTATTGATTCACGCTGTAACAGGTGCGGGAAAGACAGAACTTGTCTATCGCGCGATGGAAGAGACATTGAAAAAAGGAGGACATGTCGGCTTTGCAACGCCGAGAAAAGATGTTGTCATCGATCTGCTTCCCAGAATTGAAGAAGCCTTTCCGAAAGCGAAGGTGATTGCAGTTTATGGAGAACACAACTCGAAACTGGAAGGCGATATCATCACGCTTACCACTCATCAGCTTTATCGATATGAGTCGTTTTTTGACCTTCTGATTCTAGATGAAATCGACGCATTTCCTTATAAAGGCAGCGTGGTATTGGAATCCTTCTTCAGAAAGAGCATCCGAGGAAACTATGTTCTTCTCTCGGCAACACCGAGCAAAGAGGATATCGAGAAGATAAAGAAAGACAATGGTGTCATTCTTTCTCTTTATGAAAGATATCATCACGCTCCGCTTCCGGAACCGATCATCAGACAGGTGAGTTGGCTGTCATCCTATTACACTGTATATCGTCTTCTGAAAGAACTTCTCGATGAGAACAAACCTGTGTTCGTGTTTGTTCCTACGATTGCAATCGGATACAGATTATATTGTTTTCTGAAATTATTTTTACAGGACGGAAGTTTTGTTTCTTCTGAGGAAAGCACAAGAAGAATCGATATCGAGAAATTCAAAAACGGAGATCTGAAATATCTCGTGACAACCTCTATTCTTGAAAGAGGAGTCACAGTCAGAAATCTTCAGGTTATCGTCTATAATGCCGATCATGAATTATATGACTCAGCTGCTCTTGTTCAGATAGCAGGTCGTGTAGGAAGAAAGATTGATGCCAAGACCGGAAATGTCTATTTTCTAGGCGAGGAGGTGACAGCGCAGATGAAAAAAGCAAAGGAGGAAATCCATGAATACAATAAGAAAGCCGGCTTATTGTAAGAGCTGCTTTGCTGAGATAAGACTGGCTCCATGCAGAGAGATGATTGAAAACAATCCGCTTCTTTGTGACCAATGTATTTCAAAAATCAATGCAAAGTTGGAAGTAAGGAAAATATTCGATACAGAGATACTGTTTTTATCTGATTATGATGGATTGATGAAGACGTGGCTGATGAATTATAAAGAGTTCGGAGATATCGAACTCGCCCCCTGTTTTCTCTATCTGTTCAAACCGTTTCTTCGTCTTTTCTTTCCTGGATACACATATGTTCCTTGCCCCTCTTCCGATAAGAGAATTCAGAAAAGAGGATTCGATCATCTAAGCGAAATACTGAAGAGTTCCTCTTTGCCTTATGAACAGATTCTCTGTCAGAAAAGCGTCATTGAACAGAAAAACGAAAAAGGAACAGAACGATTCAAAGACAAAGGAATTGTGCTGAAAGAAGGCGTCTATGACCTATCGGACAAGAAGATCGTTCTCTTCGATGATGTCTTTACGACAGGATCGACTTTTTATCAGTCTCTGACACAGATAAGGAAACATCGACCGAAGCAAATAAGGGGTGTCATCATCATGGACAATCAGAAAACCGAAGAGCGTAAAATAACGATATAAATATAACTAAGAATATTTAGATTAATCTTTGTTATAATATATACATTAGTTTTTTCTCTTCGCGGAGGTGTTATGAATAAAATATTATCTCAGCAGCGCAAATGGTTATCCTTCATCTTTCTTATTGAAATCCTCGGCCTTGTCGCGCTCTTTCTTGTTTCTCTTTTCTTACCTGATTTTCCGTATTATTTCTATATCGCTTTAGGTTTTATCGGCTTTTATATCTTTGTCGATACTGTTTTCATCATTCTCTTCAACATGCTCCTTCGCCATAAAAAGGCACAGACCGAACTAAAAGCGGCCACCATTATCGGAAACGACATCAATCAGGCCTATAGTTTCGGTCAGCTTGGATTAGCCGTCTGCGACCACAACAACAATGTCATCTGGGTCAACGATTTTATGAGCGAACGTTTCAACGATATTGTCGATACGAATATTTTTGCCCGTTTTCCGAAATTGGAAAGACTGAGAGATGCTGCCCGTGAAACAAGCAAAGAACATCCTACTATCACCTTTGAAAACAAGACCTATGAAGTCGATCTTATCGAAGAGGCAAGACTATTCATCTTCAAGGATATCACCGATTTTGCCAATATTTATACATACAATCAGAATCAGTCTCCTGTTGTCGGATACATTCTGATCGATAACTATTCCGACATTCAGATGAACATCGGCGATGATGCAAAGTTCATGGAGATGCAAAAAGGCGTGAACGATATGATCACCGAGTTCGGAACTGAATGCAACGCTCTGCTTAGAAAGATCAAAGATGACCGTTATCTCTTCATCATGACAAAAGAGCATTATCAGAAAATCTATTCCGAGAAATTCCCCCTCATTTCCAAAGTCTCTAAGGAATTCCCTCGCGGATTCACCCTTTCCATGGGTATCGCATTAGGTTTCCCGGATTATGCAAGACTTGCTTCCATGGCTTCTTCTGCTCTTGATGCTGCATTAAGCCGAGGCGGTGACCAGGTCGCTGTCGATAATCACGGTCAGCCTCTTGCCTTCTATGGCGGAAAGACAGACTTGATGCCTAGCAGAAACCGTGTCAAGACTAGAACCTTGTCCAACACTTTCTCAACGATTCTCAAAAGCTACACCAATGTTGTCATCATGGGCCATAAAAACGCTGACTTTGATGCCTTTGCTTCTGCTCTTGCCGTCTACCTTTTGTGCAAGAGTGCGGGTGTTGAAGCCAAGATCTGCTTTGAAGACCAATTGGTCGAACCATCTTGCAGACGCGCTGTCGAATATGAGTTCAGCAAAGAAGAGATGAGAGAGATGCTTGTCGATATGAGAGAAGTCGACTCTATCATCCATGATAAGACGTTGCTCGTCATGGTCGACCACAGCAACCCGACGATCTCCATCTTCCCTGAATACGTCAAGAAGTTCGATCATATCGCTGTCATCGACCATCATAGACCTGGAACGAATGTCGTCAATGACACTGTCTTCGATGATGTCGATACTTCGGCATCTTCCGCCAGTGAAATTCTTACATCCTTCATCGTCTATAGTCCGAATGATATCGAAGTCGATGAAAGAACTGCAACGTTCCTTCTCACCGGTATCTGTCTGGATACACACTTCTTCCGCGAACATGCGACAAACTCCACCTTTGAAGTCTGTGCACAGCTGAAGAACTGGAACGCCGATACGATGAAAGTCGTCGACTTCTTGAAAGAAGATTTGGAAGAATATCGCCAGAAAATCTCTATCCTTGATAGTGCGACGATGCCTTACACGGGTGTCTATGTCACAAAAGCACCTGACGAAGACTTCGTTTCCAATGTCACTTTGAGCCGTATTGCCGATGAAGCAGTTTCCGTAAGAGGCGTTCAGGCTTCCTTCTGTATCGGAAGAACTTCTCCTCACAACATCAAGATCTGTGCAAGAAGCGATGGCTCTGTCAATGTCGGTATTCTGATGGAGAAGATCGGAGACGGCAAAAAAGGAGGCGGACGTTTCCTTGCTGCCGCTGCTGATTTCCCGGATGTTCATGTCGATGACGTTGTCGAAGAACTGAACAAAGTTCTCAAAGACTATCTTGAAGATGCGACAAACCACAATCTTTCTACGAAATAAATGGAGGTATATTTATGAAGGTATTAATGAAAAAAGAATTGAGAAAAGTCGGTAAAAGAGGAGAAATCATCGAAGTTTCCGATGGCTATGGTGCAAACTATCTCATCCCTAACGGATATGCTGTTCTCTACACTGCCGAAGCTCAGAAACAATATGCAATCGAATTGGAACAGGAACGTATCCTCGATGAAAAGAAGAAGGCAGAAGCAAGAGAGTTGGCTGAAAAACTGAAGACCATCACTCTTCCTTTTGAAGCATCCGCTGGAAGAAACGGCGATATGATCGGAACGGTCTCTTTCAAGAAAGCTTCTGAAGCCTTAGAGAAGAACTACGGCATCAAACTGACAAAATCTCAGCTGATTGACAAGGATGTCATCATCAATGGATTTGGTCTTACCACTTTGAAAGTCGATCTTTACAAGGGTATTGTCGGTGAACTCCGCATCCGCGTCACGCTGAAGGAAAAGAAATAAACAATGGCTGAAGAAAATAGGACAATCGATATCAACGAGGCGACGATTCTCGGCAATATTCTTTTCGATAACACAGGCAATCAGATGCTGACAGCCGTTCAGCATTTAAGTGCTGAAGATTTTACAGACCCTAGAAATCGTGCTGTCTATCAGGCGATGCTGGAGATCAACTCCCATGGTGAAACGCCGGATATGGCGCTTGTTGTCGAGACGCTTAAAAACGATAAGACATTCGATAGCATCGGCGGTCTTGACTATCTTAACGATATTGCAAACAATACCGCAAGAATCGCGTCCATCGATGCCTATATCAAGCGCATCAAAGACAAAGGCCTGCTCAAGAAGTTCTTGGCAAAGTGCAAAGATGTCGTCGATGTCGCTCAGACTCAGCCTATTGAGGATGTCAGCGAATATATAGGCCGTGCTGAAACTGAAATCAACGAAATCGCCAAGGAGAGATCTATAAAAGAGGCCAGCAGATTGGCTGAAGTCTCTCCGCAGCTTGTCGAAAAATGGGTGAAGCAGAGCAAACGATTCCGTGAAGAAGGCATTGAACCGACTGGTATCACCGGTGTGAAGACCGGTTATGAACCGCTTGATAAACTGACACGCGGATGGAACCCAGGACAGCTTATTGTCATCGGTGCCCGTCCTTCTGTCGGTAAGACTGCTTTTACTTTGAATCTGCTTTACAATGTCGCAAAAGAAAAGAAACCGGTCATTTTCTTCTCTCTTGAAATGAAGGCTGTCTCTATTGAAATGAGACTTCTGGAATTGGCAAGCGATTTGACTTCCGATGAGATCAACAGAATGGATTTTGCACAGAATTCCACTCCTGACCGTCTTGTCGTCAACGTCAAATCCAAGGAAGAGAGCGCTAAGGTTTCAAAGCTTCAGTCCGGTATGAACCTGCTTGCAGAAATGCCGTTCTATATCGATGAAAACCCTGGCACGACTGTCGATGATATCGCAGCAAAGTGCAGAAAGCTGATCAAAGGTCAGAATATCAATGCCTCTCTTGTTGCAATCGACTACCTCGGTCTTATTGAACCTAGCAAGAAGTCAGCGGGTGATTCCAGAACGAACCAGGTTGCTGAAATTTCACGTAGTCTTAAAAAGTTGGCAAATGAATTAGAGATTCCAATCATCGCATTAAGTCAGCTTTCTCGTGACTCTGCAAAAAGAGGAACAGATCATAAGCCGATTCTGACTGACTTAAGAGACTCCGGCGCCTTGGAACAGGATGCCGATATGGTTTTCTTTCTCTATCGTCCTGACTATTTCGGCGATGACAAGAAAGAGGATGGTGGCGCCCCGCAGCCTCAGGAGGAAGAGGAACACAATCCGATTTCCTCTGTCGATCTTCTCATTGCCAAGAACAGAGAAGGCGCTTTGGGCGAAGTGAAATTTGTCTTTGATAAACCGCACTGCCATTTTGCAATCCGTGCTGATGATAGATTCAATGATGAGATGCCTTTTGGAGTATAAACATGCAATTTGATGTGATATCCAGCGGCAGCAAAGGGAATTGCACGCTTGTCTTTTCTCATGGGCACTGTATCCAGATCGATTTTGGAATCTCCAAAAGAAAAGTGACAAAAGCGTTGGAAGCATACGGATATTCTTTCTCTGATATCGAAGCTTTTCTGATCACACATTCCCATAGCGATCACGCCAGTGATATCGCCTCTGCAGACAAGGAAAAAGTCTATTCCGGAAATCCTTCCCTTCCGAAATATACTGGTGTCATTTCCGGTGAAAGACTTTTACGCCCTTTTGAAGAATTCAGAATATCGGTGTTCACGATCACACCTCTTCCTTTAAGCCATGATGCGAAGAACACCTTAGGTTTTGTCATCAGCGACGGCGAGGAAAAACTTGCCTATATCACGGATACGGGCTTTGTACCTGAAAAAGATTTCCCTTATCTGAATAATCTGACTTACTATCTTTTTGAATCCAATCATGATCCAAAGATGTTATATGAATCTAAAAGACCAGATTATCTGATCAGAAGAATCATCTCTGACACCGGTCATATGTCCAATCTTGACTGCGGATATTATCTTTCCACCTTTATCGGCGATGATACCAAAGAGATTGTTCTCGCTCATCTTTCTGATGAATGCAACACGCCTGAAATCGCAATGAAAACATTGAACGATGTCTTTTTAAGACAGCTAGGATATATTCCCGAAGTCATTGTCAAAGCCGCTTCCGATAAGGAAGAGACGAAAGGCGGAAGATGAATATCCGCTTTCTGATTCCTGGAAAATGCCGGGAGAAATATATCATCGATGGTCAGAACGAATATCTGAAAAGACTTTCCCGATACGGAAAAATCTCTTTGGTCTCTTTGGAAGAAGAACCTCTTCCCTCCTCACCAAGCGATGCTCAGATCAAGAAAGCTTTGTCTGTTGAAGCGGATAGAGCATTGAAGCAGATCAAAGATGATGAATGTCTTTTCCTGGTTGACATCCACGCAAAGAATCCGTCGACAAAAGCACTTGCCGATAAGATTGAAGAGAAGATGAAGACAAACGGAAATCTTGTTTTCTTAGTCGGTTCTTCATACGGGTTGGATGACAAACTGAGAAAAAGAGCAAACTATTCTTTCTCGTTAGGAGAAATGACTTATACCCATTATATGGCGATGATGTTAGTCATCGAGCAAGTATATCGTTCGATGAAAATCATCCGCGGGGAAGCATACGACAAATAAGCGCAAACAAAAAAGCATCTCTTACTATATTTCAGAGATGCTTTTTAGATTCAACTTTTAAGTTTAGAGATCAGCGCCGAAGTCAGAAACGATGATCTGACCAGTCAAAGCTCTGGATTCATCACTTGCTAAGAAGAGGATGACATCAGCGACATCATTGGCCATGCAAGGCTTGCAGCCTCTGATATCAGCATGCTTTGCCATCTGTGTCATCATATCCATGTTGACAGCAGTCATATCCATGGATGTTGTCATCGGTGTGATGATGGAGCCAGGGCAGATTGCGTTGGCACGGATGTTGGTTCCTGCATATCTCATGGCAGTATGCTTTGTAAGTGCGATCATGGCACCCTTTGTTGCAACATAGACAGCTCCGCCACCGCCGGTATAACCAGCGACGGAAGCAACATTGACAATGGTTCCGGCCTTCTGTTCTTCCATCATCTTGAGTGCGCGTCTTGTGACCTGCATTGTTCCTTTTTCATTGACGGAGACAACTCTGTCAAAATCCTCATCGGTATAGGAAGCGATAGGATTGAGATTGTGATCCAAGACACCGGCGTTGTTGACCAAAACATCAAGACGGCCGAATTTCTTTTCGATTTCTTCGAACAGATGATCGACATCTTCCTGCTTGGCGATATCGCATTTTACTGCGAGAACTTCACCGCCCAATTCTTCCAATTTGGCCTTAGCGGTCAATAAAGGTTCTTCTCTTCTGGCACAAATGATGACTTTGGCGCCTTCTTTGACAAATGAAACTGCGGATTCTTCGCCGACACCGGAGTTAGAACCGGTGATAAGGCAAACCTTACCTTCTAATCTTTTCATGGAATAGTTCCTCCTAAATCAATGGCTATACTCTAATTTTTTATGCGTATATTGTCAATTTATTATTGTTGTTTATTTGAAATTATTGTTGTTTCTTGGGCGTTTTTCCGATTTCGTTGAAAAAGTATTTGACAAAAGGGACGGCTATCTTTATACTATGTACTTGCCCTTGGGATATAGTCAAGCGGTAAGACAACGGTCTCTGAAACCGTGATGCCTTGGTTCGAATCCAAGTATCCCAGCCAATGTTAACTTCGGTCAAGCTCTGCTTGGCCGTTTTTTTTGCTCGCTTTCTGGGATACTTGGATAAACCAAGGCAGGAATTCAAAGATATTTCTTTCTTTGAAAGAAAACCATGCTGTTATTTGGTATAATTTTACCTGAAAGAATTTAACGACATGGATTTACAAAAAGAACTCAATCACAATCAATACCTTGCTGCCTCATCTGCCAGTCAGTATCTTAGAATCATCGCTGGTGCAGGCACAGGAAAAACAAGAACACTCACTTATCGTCTCGCTTATCAGATTCTCTTCGGAACTGATCCTAGAAGGATGCTTGCCATCACCTTCACGAACAAAGCAGCCCATGAAATGGATACTCGTGTCGAAGCTTTGCTTCTGAAAGAAAATTTTCAGTGCAACGGAAAACCACTCATCTGCACCTTCCATGGTTTCTGCTATCGCTTCTTAAGAAGAGAAATCACCCATATCCCTGGATATACTCAGACTTTCCAAATTGCAGGAGAGGATGAAACAGCCCAGGTTTTCAAGGACATCTTCAGCAAGATGCCGAAAGGTAAAAGCAAAGAATTCATTCAGGCTGTCACGCATAAGATCTATTCTCTGAAGACTGACGGCGTATTCCCTGAAGAGGTTTCAAAGGACGTTGTTCCTTTAGACAGCATCTATACGTTCGATGAACTGATGCATGTTTATTCCACCTATCAGAGAAAACTGAAACTTCAGAACCTTTTGGATTTTGATGATCTTCTTATGCTCACTTTTTATGTCATGGAGCATAATGAGGATGTCAGAGAGAGATGGAGAAAGAAATACGATGTCTTCCTCGTCGATGAATTCCAGGATACCAACTATCTTCAGTATCAGCTTGTCCGTCTTTTCATGTCAAGAAGCGCATCTTTGACGGTTGTCGGTGATCCTGACCAGACGATTTATACTTGGCGTGGTGCCAAGAACGAAATCATCAAGAACCGTCTATCTAAAGACTATCCGACATTGGAAACTGTCGTATTGGATGAAAACTATCGTTCTACGCAGTGCATTCTTGATGCTGCAAACAGACTCATTCATCATAACTCGGACCGTATCGACAAAAAGCTTTTGGCCGCAAGCGGTGTAGTCGGTGACAAAGTCGAACTGATCTGCTGCAGAGACAGCGACAATGAAGCTTATCGTGTCGCTTATACAATCCGCAACTTGAACGAACAACAGAATGTTCCCTATAGCGACATTGCAATCATCTATCGTTCCAACTATCTCTCTAACGCGCTTGAAAAACAACTGACATTGTTCCGTATTCCTTATGAGATCTATGGAGGCATGAAGTTCTATGAACGCGCTGAAATCAAGGATGCCCTCTCATATCTTCGTTTAGCGATCAACCCCGATGATTTCTCTTTCAGACGTGTTCTTACAGCTCCTACAAAAGGAATCGGAGAAGTCGCTTTGCAGCGCGCTGAAGAACTTAAGAGCACCTTAGGGGAAGAGACTCCGTATCTATCAATCTTCAGAGATCATCAGGATGTTTTAGGACTTAACAGAAGAAGCACGGCTGCCTTGAAAGTGTTCTATCAGGCGTTTGATCGATTCACAAATGCGATGAAGACGGCAAAGAGCGGTGATGACACCCTTTTGGCCATACAGAATTATTTCAATGAGACCGGCTTCTTGGAATATGTCCACAACGAAGACAAGAAACTGCAGGAAAAGCTTTCTTATACAGCTGCTTCCTCCGTCTGCAAATCAGACAACGTTCTGGAATTGCAGAGAACAATCTCTCAGTTCTTCTCTCAGGATATGCTGGATGAGGACGGCAATCCCAAGACTCCGTCTTTGGAAGACTTCCTCCTTGAAGTCTCTCTTCAGTCTGATCAGGATCAGATGGCAGATGTCGCCAAAGTCTCTTTGATGACAGGACACGTCTCCAAAGGTCTTGAGTTCCCTTATGTCTTCATAACCGGCCTCAATCAGATGATCTTCCCGACCACACACGCACTTAAGGACTTTTCCAGAAATGCGATCGAAGAGGAAAGAAGACTGATGTATGTCTGTATGACAAGAGCGAAGAAGAAGCTGTATCTTTCCACTTTCGGTGGAAAGAATTATCGAAACGGAGATGATTATATCCCATCTATTTTCTTAGCGGAAGTGTTTGAGAAGATACCCACTGAGCAAACTTCACAGCCTAAACCTCAAGAGAAACCTTATCATAATTACAACGCATACAAAGGTGTTCATCGTCCCTCTTTAAGAGACAATATCGGCGGAAACGTCAACGATTTCTTAAAGAAGGCTACAAAGAACAGCAGTGAAGACAGCTCAAAAGATACTTATCAGGTCGGAGACAAAGTCGTCCATACCAGCTATGGAATCGGAAAGGTGACTTTTGTCTATCCTGACGGAAAGATTTCAGTAGAATTCAATCAGCCTTATGGAACCAAGAAACTTGCACCTGGCTTCAAGGCATTCAGAAAAATGAAGGAGGGAGAATAATGGAAGTCATCGATAAAGAAAAAGAACGTGTCAAAGAACTGACAGATCTGCTCAATAGATACAACTATGAGTATTATGTTCTTTCACAGCCGACTGTAACGGATGCAGAGTATGACACATTGATGGAAGAACTTCAGCTTTTGGAAAACAAAAGACCGGACTTGAAAGACCGCCTTTCTCCGACAAGCCGTGTCGGAGGCGGTGTTCTTGATTCTTTCAAAAAGATCACACACAAGAAATATATGCTTTCTATTGCCGATGTCTTCAACGAGGATGAACTTTATTCTTTTGATGAAAGCATCAGAAAAGCGACCGGACTGAAGAAGGTCGAATATATGTGCGAAGTCAAAATCGATGGATTGTCCTGTTCTCTTGTCTATGAAAACGGAGATCTGATTTCCGCTTCTACCCGCGGAGACGGAACAGTCGGTGAGGATGTCACTGACAATGTCATGACAATCCCATCTGTTCCTCTTCACATTTCCGACAAAAGAGACATCGAAATCCGCGGTGAAGTCTATATGCCGAAAAAATCTTTTGAGATGCTCAATAAGCAAAGAGCAGAAAAAGGCGAACCGCTGTTTGCCAATGCAAGAAATGCGGCTTCCGGTTCATTGAAGAATCTCGATTCCCGCGTCACTGCAAAAAGAAAGCTTGATGCCTGGTGGTATTATGTTCCCGATGCTCTTGAATTAGGAATGAAAAAGCATTCCGAAGCCTTGGAGTTTGCCACTTCTTTAGGATTCAGAACAAATCCGGAAAGAAGGTTAGTCCACGGCATTGAAGAAG
>CAKUXT010000020.1 GCA_934700375.1 uncultured Bacilli bacterium
AAAAAGAACATGAGAGGGACGAAAGAGAGCAAAAAGTAGGCCGAAGTGTCGATGGTCAATGCCATGAGACGGAAAAACGTCAGGAGAAAAACTTTCTGACGTTTTTTCGATTCAAGGCCTGCTGTTTATCGGCGTTTTGGCAGATTTTTAGTTCCTATGAGTAAAGACTATATGTCCACTTCGATGAAATCCGATTTAAAACCGACAGACAAGAACGAATGAAACGAATCATTTTGGAATACACTTATCTCAGATTTTTCTTTTCACGAGCATTTAACGGGACTTTTGATGATTTCTCATCAATCCCTAGCCGGACTAAAAAATGATATTTCACAAATCAGTGGGACCAATTTAAGAAAGCCATGGTCCCAATAGCAAGAATAGTTAGGGCCCACAAATTGTATTTTTTATACAAACCATACAGTCTTGTAACATAGGGAAAAAGTCAATTTTTCCATTTGATTTAAATATAAAAAAGCCCCGATTTTTCTAAAATATCGTTGAATTTCCAACGATTACTTGAATCTATTTTCAAACAATTGCTTCTATTTCTTACCAAGCCAAATCGTTTTCCACTGAAAATCGATTTTTCACTTGCACTAATTATATATCAGTCATCACGAGACTTTTTTTAAAATACAGATATGAAAGGAGACATACACAATGTCTAAAATTACAAAAATGAAGCATTCGAAATTTGATTATTCTATTTGTGAAGGCCTACCAGATTGGACAAGAGATGAATGCGAAAGTTTCGCAACAGATTTTCTTGCCTTTGCCTATCCAAGAGCATTAGAGGAGGCGGGGGCCGTACCGATTTTCCAAATCGCAGAACAACTTTTTCATCTAAAAATCAAGTATCAGCAAGGAATCATTGATGAACACAGAAAGCCATTCTTGATTATTGCCTCGGAAGACAATAATTCGCAAATCATTAACAACGATATTATTACCATTGATTCTTCAATCGAGAATTCAGAATCGATAAACTTTGTATTGACATCCGCCCTCATTCAATGGATTTCAAAACAAGCTAATGCAACAACAAGCACTTCAACAACTATTTCAAATAAAGCAAACGGAATCGCCCTCTGCATTTTAATGCCGAAAACTGCTTTCATAAGAAAAACAAACGAATTGAAAAATGAACTGCCCAGCATTACAGAGGCTAAATTATGTCTAGAGCTCAGTAAATTCTTCAAAGTCCCAATTCAAACTATAGGCCTTAGACTATTATCTTTGAATTTTGATGTAGACTCCGTTCATTTTTTAAATTCAGACTATAGAAAAGATTTTCTTGATCAATTATATCTTAATGAATTCTCATCAACCTTAGTCAGTCTCTATAACGCATTTAATCTATATTCCACTGATTTACTATTAAAACTGTCATTTCAGAAAAATACCGCCTTATATAATGAAGGGAATATCTATCTTTGTTTCAATAACAAATGTGAGTTTTTGTTCAATTGCAACAATCCAGAAAATCTAAGGCAATTAAATTTTCGTTCACGACCAAGATTATCAGGCGAGCTGAATCATGAAGTAAAGCCGGAAAAACTAAGTGAAGATCTAGAAAAATATCAAGAAAGTCTAAATTCTCTCTACAATGAATCATTCAACATAAAATGTTTTAAATTCTTAGAAAAAAGACATCTCACCTATCAAAGCAACTTTGAAAGAGAAACTGGCATTTACAACAGGGATATCCTATCTAAACTCAAGAAGCCTGACTATAACCCCTCATTAGAAACGGTGATTGCCATTCTTGTAGGTTTAAAATTACCAAATCCATGCTGGATGAAGCTGTTGACTCTTGCTGGTTATCATCTAACAAATAAACCAATCCACGTAATATACTCCTTCATTTTAGATAGCAAACTATCAATCGATGAAGCAAACGCCCTTTTGGAATATAAACATTTCAAGCCACTAGGAACCAAATCAAAAAAATAAAAATTTATCTTTTTCAAAACGACAAAAAACGCCACTTTTCAATTAATCAATTTTGATTTTTCTCGATAAACACTAACTTTTTTTGTCTTTTCCGAAAAGTAACATAGAAAAATAGAGTGAGTTAAATTCTAATCAGATCGAAACAATCTTAAAAGAAAGGATTTAACTCATGAAGAAAACAAAAATCGATGATGGTTACTCTTCTTACCTAGTAGAAGGAGCAACATTTGTTGGAAGGTACCAAATACCTCAGCTTATCTTTCAAAAAGTGCCAATACCAAAAGTTTTGATTCCTTTTGATAAGAGGAAGAAGCACGACGGAAAGAACCAAGCAATCGACTTTTACATGCATGACAGATTTTTCAATCAAATTATCACGCATGCTAATCGTTATTTAGAAGATCTAAGAAAATTCGAATCAATAATAACACCCGACTGCTCTTTGTATAGAGACATGCCACTATGTCTTCAGATTACAAACACCTACTTCAATAGAGCAGTCGGTCATTTTCTACAAAGAAACGGTTTGACTGTAATACCCACTGTGAGATGGGGCGATGAAAGAAGTTTTGAATTTTGTTTTGATGGAATCCCTCATAACAGCATGGTCGCTGTCAGCACACATGGCTGCATTCATTCAAACGAGGATAAATACTATTTCCGACTCGGTCTCGAAACTATGATAAAAACGCTTCATCCTAGCATCGTATTAG
The DNA here is from genome assembly GCA_934700375.1 of uncultured Bacilli bacterium. Taxonomy (GTDB): domain Bacteria; phylum Bacillota_I; class Bacilli_A; order RFN20; family CAG-288; genus Enterosoma. The sequence goes on from CAKUXT010000020.1 coordinate 2,670, forward strand.
TTCATGGTCAAATGCCAACTAACGTATTTAAAAGCACATCAGCAGAAACAGAATACATCCATTATGACAGTTACATAAAGCTGGTAAAAGAGGGGGAATAATTATGGGAAGCGGTATTTCAGGACTTTACAATGGAACATCAGAACGTTCGCAGCCTTATCAGGGATATTACAAAGTTGTAAAAGAAATGATTGAATTCGACAAAGAACGCGGGATATACAGCGATGATATTGGCTATTATAAAAACCCTACAGCACAAGATTTAAAAGATGTTATAGTCGATAATAAAATAGTATTTCAACAAAATGATGGAAAATGGGGACCATATACAGGGAGTCTCACATATGTAATAGATAAAGATGGAAAAATCATCATTGGTAAAAGAAACGGCAATGGATTTTCCGGAAAAGCGACTCCACATCCTACTCTCATAGGAGGAAAAAATCCAAAAGTAAAAATGGCTGGCATTATAATAGTTAAAAACGGAAAGATCGTTAGCTATAATAATAAAAGTGGTCACTATAAGCCAAACATAAAATCACTCAAAGTGGCCGATGAAGAGTTTAAAAAACTACCAACAGAATTGTTCGTGAAAGGAGGAAATTGACCTATGGAATCATTGGTTGGCAAATATGGTGCAGTCTGTTTCGCTTTACCCCTAGATAAAGAAGACGCCGATTGGGTAAACGGAGTAAATCAAGGAATCGGTCATCAAGGCATCATTGGAAAAGTCATAGAAGATGATGGGAATATCATCACTTTCTATTGTCCGTCTCGCACTATGAGATTTTTGAAAAAGGATTTTACTGTGTATGAAACACCATATGTCACTTGGGGAGATCATGTATTCATCACTGCCAAAAATACAGAAGCGACAATCTACGCACTTGCTTGGCATTATAAAAGAAAAGAATATATGTACTTACTTCAGCTACCTTCTGGAAAAAAGTTGACAAAAAGATATTTCAAAGAGGAATTTGAAAAGATATGAATTATCTGAAATTGAGCAAAGAAGTCTCTTATGCCTTACGTCATGCGCCATGGGAATATGAACTGGAATTAGATGAAGAAGGATTTACCAGCATCGAAAGTCTCCTCTCTTCATTAGATGAAACAGGACACTATGACCATCAACTTACAAAAGACGATTTAGAAGAAATGATCAGACATAGTGACAAAAAGCGTCATGAAATCTTTGAAGACCGAATCAGAGCACTTTACGGGCATTCCATCCCTATGCACATCAAAAAGAACCAAATCATTCCGCCCGATACCCTGTATCATGGGACCACTCACAAGGCATTATATCTCATCAAAGAAAAAGGTCTTCTACCAATGAACAGACAATATGTTCATCTTTCTAAGGATGTCCAAATCGCTAACAGTGTCGGCAAAAGAAGAGATAACAACCCAATTATCCTTGTCATCAATGCAAAAAAAGCATTTGAAAACCAAATCAAATTCTATGAAGGAAACGATAAAGTCATTCTTGCGGACTATATTCCTAGAGAATACATTCAAAATTTAGATTGATATCTATCAGTTGCCAAAACATATGCTGTGTGTGCTTAACAAGTGAATAATCCAACACATGCAGATTAAAACCAAGAGAACAGAAAAGAAGCCGCCACTCATCTTCCAATCAGGGAGAAAAGCGTAACGGCTTCTTTTTCATTTCGATCAGTTATAGAAGATTTCCAGATACGGGACTTCGATTCCGTAATGATACGAACCGGAAGTGCGGTGATACAGTTTCACAGTGAAGTGTTTGCCTGTATCCTTCTCTTCTGCGACAGCGACAAGGGCTTTGTTGGAGGTGTATTCAACAAAGGAGTAATCATAGTGGATAGACCATGTAAGCTCTGTATCGGCTTTGAAGGCAGCTTCGGCAAGAGCGTAGATCTTATCGTTCCAGATCTTTCCGTAGATGGTCCAGCAATGCGTGTAGTCATAATACTCATCATCCCATTCAGGAGTATCGGTACCCATATAGAAGTAAGGGAGTGTGTGACCGTTGAAATTGGTCTCCATGGAATTGATGATGCTAGGAGTCCATGTCGTCTCAGTACCGACTGTGAACGGATCCTGATAAGCGATATAGATCGTATTGGCACTGGATCCGGCCTTGATTGTCAAAGAGACAGTAGCGCCATCATCATAGGTATAGGTTGCAACAAGCATTGCACCAGTCACATAATCATCCATCATCGCATAGAATGTCGTATCCCATCCGGCCTTCTTCAGGACATTTTCAGCATTGAGAGTATAGAAGTTATTCCACTTGCTGAGCTTGCTGATTTCAAGATACTCTTTGCTTCCGGCACCGACCATGTATTCATCGAAGGTAGACTGAGAGATGCTCGGCGTATTGTCACCGGTATAGAAGAACGGAATCGTATGAGATGTGCCCATGTACTCATCCATCTTAGATTTGACAGTATCTTTCCAGACCGTCACATCGCTAGGATAAGTGGCAGCAGCATCAGCGCATGCTTTATAGGTAGCAGTTCCGTAGTAGTCATAGACAGCGACGCGGAAAAGCTTTGTGTCTGTCGCTTTATAGGCAGTGACCATTCTCGAACCGGATTCGCTGTAGCTTGTACCCTTGCTGACTGTGAATCCAGCTTTTGTGAAGGCATCAGTTGCAAGAGCATAGATCTGATCATCGAAGTTTCCGCCGGAGATCTCAAGAGCTCCGTTATAGAATTCGCCGCATTCAGGATCAGTTGCAGCAAGATAGACATAAGGCAATACTTCACCGAAGTCCTTTGTCATCTCGGTCTTGATACCTTCGCTCCAGGCTCCGTTTTCAGGAACAGCGAAGACTTTCTGATATTCGGCCTTGAAGTACGGTTTCCCTTTGTCATCCTTCGACATAGAAACAACCAACTTATTGTTATCAGCATCAACACCTTCTCCTTCAAAAGCCTCAGAAGTCTCCTTTAATGTCCAGGTGAAGCCTGTCATGGACTTAAGAGCATCTTTAGCAAAGGTGAGAACTCTCTTATCCCAGGTTCCGCCTGTGAGTTCAATCGTGTTCTTAGACTGTGTGAGAACAGGTGCCTTGGTTCCTAAATAGAAGTAAGGAAGGACGTTTCCGCCAAGTTCAAGTTCCATCGCCTCTTTGATCTTATCGCTCCAGGCTGCTTCTGTGCTTCCAGCAGCAGGCGGGTTGAATCCCTCTTTGGCAGAGAGTGTCAGGACTGCAGATTTCTTTCCGTAATTGGAAGCGATTTTTGCTGTGACAGTGGTCTGATCAGAGAAAGTCTTTGTCGCGACTAAAGTTCTTCCGTAATAGTATTCGCTTGTGATACTGACCGTATAGCCTTTATCAGCAAATGCTTTCTTGGCATTGTCGATCATGATGCCGTTGAAATCACCGCCGGTGATATTGAGGACATCCTTCTTGCTATCAAAAGCAACATCCAACTGATCGGCACCGAGATAGACAAACGGAACATCTGCGCTATGTCCGACAAGATACTTGTCCATCTGTCCTTTGACGACATCATCAAAGGCAGTAGCATCGCTAGGAACATCAAGCGGCACATAGTAGAAGACATCAATCTTTGCTAAGGTCTCGTTTCCGTAAAGGACAGCGACAAGCGTGCAGCTGTCGCTCATCTTCTTGGAAGTGATGAGGGATTTCTGTGTTCCCTTTGCATCCTTCTCTTCGACGCAGTCAAAGCCGTCTGCAGCAAAAGCAGTCTTTGCTGTTGCAAACATTCTGTCATCGAAGACACCGCCAGTGATCGTCAGTTTCTTTCCATTGAGAGAGGATACAAAGGAAAGAGAATCTGTTCCTAAATAGACATAAGGAATCATGTGTTCATGGAAATCGTTCTTGAACTTTTCCTTGATGTCAGTAGGCCATGTAGCACCATCGACTGGATTATAGGCTTCTTTGAAGAAAACAGAGAGGAACGGGCAGGGTGCATCTGTCGTACCTGATTTATATAAAGAAACAGTAACGGCAGAACCATCCTCAAAAGCGAATTCTCCCTTGACCATATCAAGGCTTCCTTCTTTTGTTTTCTTGACATTGGTGAATTTCGCATTGGTCAAAGCGGTGAAAGCAAGATCAAGAACCTGATCATCCCATTTGCCGCCTGCAATGGTGAAAGTCTTCTTGGCGTTGTCCCAGTTTGTTGTCGGAACAGCCATGCCCATATAAATAAAAGGCAACTCATGACCGCCAAGACTGGCGTGCATGCTATCCAATGTATCAGCATCCCATTCTGTCACGCTTGTCGGATCGAAGGGTTCATCGAAAGTTGCGGTCATCATCGCATAGTTGTACTGATCGCTTGTCAGTTCGACGTGAAGATGTTTGTCGCTGAGTTCCGCTGTCAAAGTGACTGCGTTCTTTGTGACTGTCCATCCCTTCGCTTCAAAAGCAGTGGTTGCATCATCGAAGTACTTCTTGTTGAAAGTACCGCCGAGAATGGTATAAACACCATAATCACCTAAGGTTCTGTCCCAGTTTCCTTCGACATTTCTTCCTAAGTCAACATAAGGAAGAACGACGCCTCCCAAATGCTTTTTCATCTCTGTGCTGATCTTCTCGCCCCATTCTTCTTCATCGGGTGTCGTAGAAGAAGTTTCCGTTGAGACACCGGATGTATCAGAAAGTGTATCTGTTGTAAAATCCGTGACAGGAGCATCTGTTGTAGCACCTGAAGTGTCTGTTGCAGGTTTGAACTCTGTCACCGGATTTTCAGTATTCGGTTTATTTTCAGTATTGGACGATGTCGTCCCATTACATGACATCAACGTCAAAGAAAGAAGTGAAATCAAAACTGTCTTTTTGATATGTTTCATTTTTGTATCCTCCACAGCTGAAAAAATTATAATTTCATATCAATTTAAGACAATTGTTTTCATGGATTGCACTCCATGATTGTCCTTTTCTTTTTCATCAATGCAAAATCCATCAAAAAAGCCGAAAACAAGGTCGTTTTAATGGAAAATCAATGATTTTCAGTTATAAAAATCATCATCTGAAAATCAAAGCCATCAGGTGATGTAAGCGGTTTACTTTTTTCTTTATGCTTTTTTGGTTATTTTAAGAAAGTAAGAAGACTTTAAGGTTTATTTAAACAATGCCGATTCTATAGAGTAAAAGAAAAGACTCGCCTTAATGTAGAAGCGAGTCCATTCATTTATATATTTAGGTTTAGTATAAGTTAGAAGCGGCGATCATTCCGTAGTAGAGAATTGTAATAGCATCCATCAGGAAGGAAGCAAGAGTGAAGAAGCGGGATGCGACTAGTGCAGAATCGGATTTCTTATTGTTGAGCAAGGGAAGTGCAATGATAGAAGAAACAACGCTTGCGACAAGAAGAGGAATAGCAAATCCGCTTAATGAATAATTCTCGACAAGGATAGAAGAGAAGCAAAGGATGATGGCAGGAAGAAGGATAGAAGAGACAGAGAAGATTGTCTTATTGGTCTTTTCGCCTTTGATGAATCCTAAGGCCATGAAGACGATACAGACGATCCAGACAAAAGCAAGAAGTATGATATTCCAATAAGAGAAGACTTCAGAAATATCCAAGACTGCCTTTCTTAACGGGATGAGTGCAAAAGAGGAATAAAGAAGAGCGATAGCAAGATAGTAAGATGCACCGGTAAGAGCAGAGAAGAACTGCTTGTTCTCTTTCTTGAACCACACAGTATCCATGAAATACTGAAGGACAGAAGATAAAGCGATAGAAAGAAGGAAGAGGATGAAGACGATAAGACCTAAGATCCCGTATCCTCTTGAAGCGGTGAAGTTCGGATTGCCTTTGCTTCCAAAGACGAAGGTGAGAATCAGAAGAGCAAGAACAGATAAAGCGGAGAAAGAAAGAAGGGTGAGGAAAGCGGTTTTAACGCCCTTTGTCTTTTCTTTTGCATCTTCTTTCTCATCTTTCTTTGTCAGGAAAGTGAGTTTACTCCAGTCCGTTTCATCTAAAACGGTGTTTTCATTGTTGTCATTCATATAGATAGCCCCCTATTATTTTTTGTTGTTTTCGTCTAAATCCATCGGCTTGTAGAAAACCTGATTGTCCATCCAAGGAATACGCTGTGTGAATTCACCCTCTTCTGTCGCCTGATAAGCGCCTTTGAGAAGTTCGAGCTTGGAATCCATTTCATCAAGCATATGAAGGACAAAAGCTTCCGAAGTCATCGGAACCTTTGCCGAACCGAATTCCGGTTTTCCATGGTGAGAAAGAATCATATGAGTGAGAACAAGAAGTTTCTCATCGCCGATATGAAGCTCTCTTCCTTTCTCATAGACCATCATCGCACCAATTGTGATATGGCCTAAAAGATTTCCTTCGTTTGTATAATTGACCGCCTTATAACCGGAGAACTCTTTGATCTTTCCGATGTCATGGAGAAGAGATCCGGCGATGAGGTAATCTTTCTTCAGATACTGATACTGATCGGCTGTCTTGATCGCCATGGCGCAAATAGAAAGAGAATGATAGAGAAGGCCTCCCATATAAGCGTGATGGACCGTGACAGCAGCAGGATAGCTTGTGTAGTCCTGATAATGTTCTTTGATGATCGTTTCCGTCAACGTTTTCAGTTCTTCATCCTGAATCAAATTGATGTAATCATCAAGCTTTGCCTTCAGCTTTCCTAAATCATAAGGAGCTGTCGGAATGAAGCGGGACATATCGACTTCTGAATCACTGACGCCTTCGACATCGTTGATCTTCAGCTGAGGATGTCCTTTGAACACCTGATAAAGACCATCGACACGGATGATGCTTCCAGGGACGATGACGGCGATATCGACATCATCGATAGACCATTTTCTCGCTTCCAAGGTTCCGGTAGAATCCTGAAGAAGAACTGTGAAGTAAGGACTTCCTTTGCTATCCAAAGCTTTCGTAACGGATTTGACCATGAACAGCTGTCCGTTCACTGGTCCGCCGCTTTCTTTATAAACATCAATAATATCTTTAATCATTGAATGAAAGACCCTCCTGTTGTATCAATTCTTCTAAATCCGAATAATCGTATCCACGTCTGAGAAAATACTGAATGAATGCCTGTTTTCGTTTTTTCGGCTCGGAATATTTTCTCACGAAAGAATTATAGCATTTCAGGGCCTGTTTCTTTAACAACAAATGCGAATTTTCATCTTCTTTCTGTCTTTTTTCTTCGCTTTGTGAAGAAAAGTAGGTTTCAATGGCATCATTGATCATAGAGGAAGAGAATCCTCTTCGATGAAGGAAGAGAGAAAGCCTTTCCTTTCTCTTCTTCATCGGAAGTCCGGTTTTCTTTTTGTCTTCCTTTTCAATCAAAGACTGAAGAAGCTCCATGTCGGCTTTCATCATCTCTTCGACTTCTTCGCTTTCCAATAAAGAAGAAGTGATTCCTTTCTTCTTCAAGGTGTCAACGAGATATCCTTTTCCGTATCCCTGTTCCGTCTTCGATTCGATAAAATCGAGAACGTATTCCCTATCATCCAAAACACCGCTTTCCACATAAGGCTGAATCATCTCTTGGCAATCCTTTTCCGATAGATGATGTTTGCCTTTCATTTTTGTCTTGATCTCATAAGTTGTATAACGCCCGTGCCCTAAAAGAAAAAGGAGATATTTTCTGGCTTTGGACTGCTTCTCCATCTTTTTCAGTTCAGCATACTGCTTTTTGTCGATTCTCTTTCCAGGATAAAAATAATCCGAGAGATAACAGTCCAAAGAGAGAACGATCTCTTTTGAATTGATATAAAGATGAACGCCATCTTTCAGAATCTGAACGTCCTGTATGACATACTCTTCAGAAGTGGTGGCGGATTGCTTTTCTGTAGACATGCATGATTCTTTCATAATAGTTCTCCTTGCTGAACAGATAGTTATTTCTTCTCTTCGCGTTCAATATGACTTTTTCTTTTTCTTCTTTGGTCAGAGAAAGAACTTCGTCGATCTTATCGATCAGAGAGTCGATATCATCATAGAAGAAACCGGTCACGCCGTCCTGAAGCAGAAAGTCGAGATTGAAATCATACTTGGCTAAGACAAGACAGGAGCTTGCGATCGCCTCAGAATAAGTAAGCCCTTGTGTCTCGCTTAAGGATGCAGAAAGAAAAGCATCGGCAATCTGGTAATAGAACATCGTATCTTCATGCGGTACTTTTCCTAAAAAATAGATATCGTCCTTGAAAGAAAGCGTCTCTTTGATCTCCTTAAGTCTTTCCATGTCCGGTCCGGAACCGACGATGAGAAGGATGCTTTTCATATCGTTATAGCGAAGCTTATAACCATTGAATCCTCTCATGAGCTCTTCGATGTTCTTCTCTTTGGCAACTCTTCCTAAATATAAAAGGATTCTCTTTCCTTCAATACCCAATTCTTTTCTGAACCACTTTTCTCTTTCTTCATCTTTTTCTTTTCCATAAGAGGAGAAATCGATGGCATTAGGTACGACATTGATGTATCTTGTCACACCATAGTTAAGAAGTATCTTTCTTGTTTTCAAGGAAGGAGTGATGATTTCTCCTTTCATGGAAAGAATCTTCTTCACCAGGGTGACAATCACTTTCTTCGTGTACTTCTCCGATACTTTGGTATGAGAGACATAATTAGAATAATCTGCATAGGAGGTGTGATAGGTATAGACTAGTGGAATATCAAAAAGCTTGGCACAGATTCTTCCGAAGATCGATACGCCGAATTCCTGTTGGATGTGAAACAGATCAAAAGGAATCTTCTTCAACGCCTGATAAGCTTCCCTATTGAACCAAAAAGACATTCGATAATCATAGAGAAACTTCAAAGAAGCTCCCGGAATCCTCATAATGCCATCTTCAAACGAGAATTTCTTCTGACCTTTCAGACCAGTCGTGATAATGATGACCTGATGGCCGTGATTGATAAGGACATCTCTTAAAGTCTTTGTCGCTGTCGCGACACCATTGAGGTCAGGATAATAAGTGTCCGTAAAAATTCCGATGATCATTTTCTTCTCTTGTCCTCATCCGGATCAGATGTCGTAATCGTCTTGATCTCCATGATTTCAGGCATATGGATCTCGATGCCTTTGTTGTCATCAATCGTGATAGTCGTACCTTTTGGCTGAAGGCGAATCAGTTTCTTCTTCTCCTTCAGTTCAGTCTTCTTTCTCTTCTTTTCTTTTTTCAGCCTTTTCTTGGCTGCCTGTTTTCTTCTCTTCTCTGCAAAGAGAGAGAATTCCTTTTCGGATTCTTTGTTGATCTCTTCTTTGGAAGGAGTGGATTTTACAAGCTCATCATATTCTTTGACAACTTCAGCCAAAGCGCTTTTGCGCTCTTCTAGAATCTTTTCGAATTCCGTATCATCGATGATTTCTTCTGTCTGTTTCTCTTCGACATTGAGATTATCTCTCAACGATGCAAAAGAGGATTCAATATCCTCTTTGGACAATAGAGGTTCGCGTTTAATATCTCCTTTTTGTCTGATCTCTCTTAGGTATTCTTTTGTCTCATCATCCGCATCCTGAATCTCGCTCATCTCAAGATCATAGATCGTACCGGTAGAAGAAAGAATCTCAGATCTCTTCGGAGAACCGCGATAGAGAAGCGTTGTGAACAATCCGAGGATCAAAATCAGATAGAAGGTCAAAAATCGCCAAAGGATATTGGCAGCAGATGCAATGGATTCAGGGCTGGAGATGCCACTGACATCTTTTAAGAAGAAAGAGAATGTGTCTTGGAAGATGACTTCCGGAGCACCGACTGTGACAAAGGAAGAAATGACATTGACGAAACCAGTTCCGGTGATAGACTGAGCGAAGAAGTGAATATTGTCTGTTCCACTAGGAACAAGAGAAAGGAAGATGATGAAAGGAAGCATGCCTAAAAGAAAGAGGCGAAGGAAATTGATTCCCATCACCATCGCGGCCTGGGGAATATTGGCTTTCATTCTCTTCATTTCGATTCGATAGGTAGCAAACTGAACCGTCAGTCTTTTTCTGGTCTGCTCCGGATTTCTTAAGATGTGAAGTTTAGAGAGAACGTTGATTCCGGTGTTGAGGAAAAGACGATGAAGCGGTCTGCAGTACGCTAAAAGAATCGCTCCTATTAAGAAGAGGAACTGCACTGCCATACCAAAAGATACCAGATAGATGAGCTTCATATCCCATAAAATAGGAAGAGGGACATTCTTCATGATCGGATAACCGACAACGATGATAATGAGGGAGTAGATGCACAAAGACAGCTGATAGAGAAGGAAGTTCATCGTCAGAACCGATGCGGATTCTGAATTCCGGACCTCCTGTTTTCTGAACGTATAAGCCTGAATCAATGGGGCTGCGCTTTTGACATAGACGCCGACAAGCCCGCCGATCATCGTATTAATCAGGCCTTGATAATAATGATATTTATGATTGAACAATCTTGTCAGTATCGTTAAAGACAAGCCGTCGAGAACGACGGTTATCAATACGATAACGACAGCCAAACTCAAAGGAAGAGCTCTCGCCTGTGAGAGTGTCTGGAAGATCTTCTTCGGATCTTCTTTCAAAATGTAATAGAAAGCAAGAACAGTCAAAGCGGCAAAGAATAAGATTTGGAAAACAAGCTTCAAATGTTTTGCTTTGCCCTTTTTCTGACTGCCTGCCATAGATTTTAAAGAGTATTCTTGACTTCTTCGATTCTGCGAGAGATCTCATCCTTTCCTAAAATCTTCAGAACATCGAAGAGCTTAGGAGACTGGGTGGAGGCGCAAAGTGCGACTCTGACGATGGAGATGCAATCAGCATACCATCCGTTATATGCGGTCGGGTTCTTCTTATAGACCTTTCTGTCGTCGATGAAATTATGGCGTAAGCCGAGTTCCTTCATCGAAGCAAACCATGTGTTCTCATCCTGCTTTTCAAGATCAAGGGTGGAATAGAAATCATCCAAGACAGCCTTGATGATGTCATGAGAGATGAATTCATTAAAAGGAAGCGGATTTTCTTTGACCATCTTATCGAATTGTTCCGGATAGAAGAAACGGATCTTAGGAAGGACATCAGAGAACTTCTCATAGTCCTTTCTAGGCTTTTCCTGATCGCGTTCGATATTGATGATGGCCTCAAAACGATCTCTGTCCTTTTCGATATCTTCCTTCAATTCAGGGCTGTATTCTTTTGCCCATTCATAAGCCTGATCGGTAAAAGTCTTCTTATCGAAATTGGCTAAGACTTCCTTGGAGATGTTGCTGAGCTTGGGCATATCGAATAAGGCGCCATCCAAAGAGAATTTGTCGAAGGTCAATTTAAAATCGGACATGTCTCCCTTCGGATTGGCCATAAGCCACTCTTCGAAATCGGAGTTGGCAATCGTCATCAGATACTTGATGACACCATCTTTAGGATAACCCTGCTCCAAGAAGAAGCTGACTGCAGCTTCCGGATCCTTTCTCTTGGAGAGCTTTCTCTTGTTTCCAGTCTCTTTGTCATTGACCATAATGACAGGGAGATGAGCATATTTAGGAGCAGTCCAGCCCATTGTGGAGAAGAGTTCGATATGAATCGGAAGAGAGGAGATCCATTCTTCGCCACGGGTGATGAGTGTTGTTCCCATATAATGATCATCGACTAAGTGGGCGAAATGATAGGTAGGAAGTCCATCGCTCTTTAAGATGACGATATCCTGATCGTTCTCGGTCAAGTCCATATCGCCTCTGATCTCATCGTGAACACGGACGTGATTGAGGTGATTTCCCTTAGACTTGAAACGGATGACATAAGGCTTTCCGGCCTTGATGTTTTCAATCATTTCATCGATGGAAAGATGACGGCATCTTGCATATTCGCCATAGTATCCAGGGATGACCTTATTGGCTTCCTGAACCATACGGAGATCGTCAAGATCCTGTTTGGTGCAGAAGCAAGGATAGGCTCTGCCCTTCTTGATGAGCTCTTTGATGACAATCTTGTAGATGTCTGCTCTCTTGGACTGAACATAAGGACCATAGTTTCCTTCCTCATGATCGCCATAATATCCTTCATCGGCAACAATACCGAAGTTCTTGAGCTGTTTGACTAAGTCAAGACCAGTTCCAGCGATTTCTCTCTTCTGGTCAGTGTCTTCCAAACGGAAGAAATAGATGCCGCCGCTCTGTTTAGCAAACTTATGTGCGATCATTGCGGTGAAAAGAGAACCAGTGTGAAGGAAACCTGTCGGGGAAGGGGCGAAACGAGTGACTTCTGCGTCCTCAGGAAGATTTCTCTTGGGGAATCTCTTGTCCAGATCCTTTATGGTTTCTTTTACGTCCGGGAAGATAAGTTCTGCTAATTCTTTGTTTGTTGCCATAATAATAATTTCTCCATTCTGTTATTAAATATTAAAATCGAATTCTTGTTTTGTACAAATAAACCTGAAATTTTATTCAATCGGTTTGATGTAGAAGCGTCCATAGACCTGGGAAAGATCCTGAACAGTGATAAATGCCTGAGGATCGGCAGCCTTGACGATTTTGATTGCCTTCTTGGCTTCCGGCTTGGAAATGACCATATAAAGAACAAATTTCTGTTGACCGGAATAAGCGCCCTTTCCTTCGAGAATCGTGCAGGAGTGCGGGAAAGCACGAATCAGAATCTGAGAGACATTCTCAACGGAAGTGAAGATCTGAATTTCGACCTTCTTGTTCTTTCTGTTAATGAAGTCAAGCACCTTTGCCGAAGCAAAGGAATAGACCACCGTATAAAGAGCTGAAGAGATGACTTTGTTGCTATCCTGTGTGTTCCATTCCGGATGAACTTTATTCGCAATGACGGATAGTAAGACGTATAAGAATACAATACTTAGATTGATAAGAATCATGAACTTTCCGACACTGGTCGACTTCTTTTCCGAGAAATACGTCGTCACAATATCTGTTCCGCCAGTACAGCTTCCTACCCACATTGCCATGCCAGTCGCAAGGCCTGTCACAATACCGCCGAATAGCGCTCTTGCCAACATATCAGTGTAGAGATTGCAAAGGTTTGCAATGGCAGTATCAGGGATGATACGGATGAAAATAGAACTGAGTCCGACGTTGATTGCGGTAAAGATTGTGAACTGTTTGCTGATCTTTTTGAAAGCGAAGATGAAAAGAGGAACATTGATAGCGAAATAAAGGACGGAAAGAAGGAGGTTTTCAAGATCGAAGTTTGCTCCGCCTACTGCGTTGACATTGAAGAAGACGTTCAGAAGCTTGATGATAGCCTGACTTAAGCCGGTCGCTCCTCCACCGATAAGGTGCATAGGAGAAAGAACATCAGCATTTGTAATATCGTTGTTGCCTAGCTTCACACTTTGATTCATCCATATTTCAACACATTCAGTGGATGGGTTGACAAAGCTTTTGATACCGATGGAATAGAAAAATGCTGAGGCGACTTCGACACAGAAAATGAAACCCCAGTTGAACATCTTCTTCTGAGCAGGATGATCAAGGAGATAGTCTTCAGATTTGCTTTTAAGCTTTTTGAACCATTGCATATATTGATGTTTACTTTCTTAAATATAATATCTTATATATGATAAAGTTTTTGTTTAATATTTCAATAAGTATTTCATAACTAAGTAATAATTTAAGAGCTTTCATCAGTTTCCTGCTCTTTTCACTGATGTTTTTGAATAGCAGCTGTATTGGTGCCAACGGAACATTCCATAGTCACAACTGAATCAATTTTACATTCAGAAGCAGTGTAGTCTAAAGAAACATTCTAACAATAATTTGAGATTGTTAAATATATTCTCAATCGATTTTCTAATGATTATTGTTAAAATAATCCACTTGAACTAACACTCAACTATTTCTTGAATTGATCTTTATGGAATATGTCTATTGCAGCCAAAATCCCCATCAATCAAAAGACAACAGCACTCTCTCTGGAACTAGAATAATTTATGTGTAACCCTTTTGTTCCTGGATTCCGGAATCCAGGAACAAAAAAGGGCGCCATCCC
>CAKUXT010000021.1 GCA_934700375.1 uncultured Bacilli bacterium
AAGTCTTTTAACATCCAAATTTATCTAAAACTTGCCCTATCAAGGCAAAACACGGGTATATTCTTGCGATTGCCATACATTTGACACTATCCCCTTGTGTTACTTCATTGAAATCATTACAATAATCCTATAAAAAATGGAAAGGAGATTATTATTATGGAAGAAAAGAAAGAATCAAGCAGAGACAAAGCATATGCAAAGAGACTATCTCACCTTAGAAAAGCAGTAACAGTCGTTTTCTATATTCTAGTATTCATTTGTGGCTTCTGTGCAGTCATGCTTCTCATTAATGCCATAAATAACCATGACGGCAATTACCTCTTCGGGTTGTTCGGTTCCCTCGTATCCGGATTATTGATCTACATCGGATATCTTTTCTCACTGGCAAGAATCGATTACATCGAAACAACAGAATTCATGCTGATTGCTCTTGAGAAGAAAAACAAAGAAGAAAAAGACAATAAAGACAAAGCCGAAGAAAACGAAATAAAAGCCGAATAACTCTATGTCAAACTAAAAACAGCGGATTGCCTGAATCAGGTAGTCCGCTATTTTCGTTTGTCGTTTTATTCGATGTGGAAAGCTTCCGAATTAGTCGCGTAATAGATATCATCTCTATCAGCAAGCATCTTCAAGAGCTTTTCAAACGTCTCCCAATAATCATTGGATTCAAGCTCGTAACTATGTCCCCAGATGTAGAAGACACTATCCTCTTCCGGCTCTAAGCTGATGAACTTTTCTGCAAGCTTGAAGATATCCTTGTTCATGAAGTGACATGTTCCGGAGAAGAGAGGAAGATTTTTAGGCATATCAAATTTCATCGTCGTTCCACAGAGTCTGCACCACTTCAGGCCACATTCTTTCAAGACCTTCAATGTATTCTCGTCATAGTTTCCATATGGCAAGGCAAGACCTTTGATCTTCGTATGGAACATTCTTTCAAGATTGTTCACATCCGTTAGGATCTCATTTCTCTGCGTCTCATAATCAAGCTTTGGAAGATAAGGATGAGTAAGCGTATGCGAAGCAATCTCATGGCCTTTATACAAATCACCGATTTCAGTCTGATTCATACGGAAGACCATGATGTTCTTCTCAATCCAGTTGTTGGCTCTTGTCATGATGCCAGAATTGAGGTTGAACGTACATTTCATGCCATATTTATTGAACAGCTCAACAAGTCTCTTATCATATTGAATTCCGTCATCAAAAGAGAAAGTCAAAGCTTTCTTACAAGAATTGTTATACATATTCTTTAACGCGTTTTACCTTTGTTAATGATTTCATTCGTCAGCTCATGAAGTTTCTTGATCTTATCGTAATCCTTGATGCTGCTGGCAGAATAAAGAATATCGATCATATTCGACTGTGCGATGCGGACACCGCTTGAAACACTTCTGATAGAATTTCCAATCGATGTCGTCTTCAAAGTGACATCAGCAAGGTTGCTGAGCGTATTGTTGGAATAGCGGGTGATCGCTATGACTTTCGCATCGACTTTTTTGCAGAGCTTGGCCACTTCGATGATCTCCTCTGTCTCACCGGAATAGGAGATTAAAACAGCGACATCATCCTTTGTCAATGAGGAAGCGCCGAAGATCTGCTCGTGGAAAGAGGTGAGAGCCTTGGCATCGATACCGATGCGAAGGAATTTGTATTCGGCATCCATCGCAGCGACGCTGCTGCCGCCGATGCCATAGAAATGGACCTTATTGGCATGAACAATCCAGTCGACCGCCTTTTGAATCGCATCCGCATCCATGATCTGAAGACTGTTGTTGATTGCAAGAATGTTGTTGGTGCAGATTTTATGGATGATCGAAGTGAGACTGTCGTCTCTTGTGACCTCTTCATAATCATCCTCGCTTTTCTCGCTCTTTGTGTAATGAGAGACATCCAGCATAAGATCTTTGATGAAATCCTTGTAACCGGAATAGCCCAAAGACTTGCACATTCTTGTGATCGTTGCAGGACTGGTCGAACAATACTGGGCCAGTTCTGTAACATTCATCAGACAGAATTTGGATGGATTTGAAAGAATAACATCACAAATTCTTTTTTCCGTATTGGAAAGGGTATCACTGATTTCTTTGATTTTCAAAAGACAATTTGTCATAACATGTTCCTGCCATATATGAAATTATATCATTTTCTTTTCCTTGACAAAATAGAAAATGACAAGTCCGACAGCAAGAAGTCCAAACGCGGAGAGAAGACTTGCTGTTGTAGCGATATTTCCTCCACATCCCTTCTTTGTCGGCTTTCCTTCACTCGTACCAGGATTTTCAGTTGTGCCAGGGTTTTCACTGGTACCAGGATTCGGAGTAGGTTTAGGATTGACAGAAGGATGTCTTAACGCATAGAAGAGTTCGACAGTTTCTCTTCTTGTAAGGACTGTATCGATTCCCATAGAAGCGACATCTTCACTCTTGATGAAACCTGTAGAATAGAGAGCATTGATTGCCTTGATCTCTTCTTCACTCATCTGTGCCTTCACACTAGCTTCAATAGGAGCTTCCTTATCTTCTAAGAAAGTATATCCGTTATGCTTCATCGCGCGATAGGCGATAAGATAGGCTTCCTTCTTATTCATATCCGTATAGGCTTTGATCTGTGTGCCATCGACAAGCTCAGCGCCTCTTGCGACAGAGAGCTGCTTATAACCCCAGAAGTAGCTGCTGACATCGGAGAAACGTCTTGTGGAATCAGACTTGATATCAAGTGCATTGACCAAAGATGCGACATAGTCGCCTCTTGTAACAGCATCATCAAGCAAGTAGAGATTCTTGGTGATGGAAGGCAAATATTCTTTGATCTCATTGACTTTCTCCGCAATGTCTTCATCGACATCGGCATAGACCTTCAAAGAGGTATCATCTTCGCCCTTCTTTGTCATGACAGCTTCATAGTTCATGGCCTTGTCTTCTGTCTTCATCTCTAAGACAGTGTAGCCATATTTATCAGTTGTGGTTGTAGCTTTTCTGACTCTCTGACCGGAAGTATTGAGGATATAGATATCGTATTTGTTCTTGTTTCTGAGAGTGACTTTTCCTGTTATCTGTTCAACAAGAATCGGGCCTTCTCCTAAGTCTTCGATTGTCGTACCATCGCTGGAAAGAGTGAATTCCGTGTTGCGGCACTGACCTGCAGCGGTAATGAGAAGTCTCTTGGCATTGTTGATGGAATTGTCTTCGACAATATTTCTCTCCTCATCGATCTTCAGTCCCGCTACTGTGACGACGCTGTAGTCATTATCGACAGCAATTTTGACATCAGACAGAGGAATTGTCTTACCGCTGTTATAACCGACAGAACTCTGAACGACAGGAGTGTCGATCATGACTCTTGTACCATCATTCTTCCAAAGGATCGTTCCGTCTTCACTGGTGATGAACTGATGTTCGACAGCTTCGCTTAAAGACGGATCATTGGCTTTGATCTGAGAGCCATCGATGTTGTAATAGGTTCTGTTTCCGTTTTCGTCTTCTTTGTAGAAGTACGTTCCGACAGTGGAGACAAGATAGCTTCCTTCCATCGTCGAAGTGGACTGATCTTTTGGATCAAGAGCTGTATTCTCATTGATTCCTTTGTAGTAAGTCTTCGTGTTCTTGGAGATGGCATTGGAGTAATAGAGAATGGCTGCGCTTGCTGCCGTTCCCATTCTTGTCGGATGATCCAAGAATTCAAAGGCGTTGGAGATCATGTTCTGTCTATCCCCGGCAAGTGAAGTATTTGCAAAGGTGAAGGAACAGATCGACCATCTCTGAAGAGAATAGATAGCAGAGGTGAGAATGTTGTATTCTGCAGTATGCGTATTCGGTTCTGCTTCATTGGCTTCATTGACAAGATAAGGTTTGCCTGCAATCTTTCCCTTGGTGCTGTACTGGAAGATATTGTCTCCTAAAGACTCGACCATGGAAGAGATGGTATTGGAGGCTGTACCGACATTGAACTCTGTACCGGTAGAAGGATGAGACATATAGTAATGTCTTGCAACATAATCATAGGCGGCATTGATATAGAGATCGTTTTTATCATTGGAAGGAAGGTTTGTCGTACCGGCAACAATCGACTTCAGATTGAGTTCATCGGTATCTTTAGACCAGTTGTACATCTTGTCGTAGAATCCCTTCTGAAGAGTGTAAAGGAATTCGAAGGTGTCACCGATTCTCTGATTGGTGTAGCCGGCTTTCAGATATGCCTGATCGATTTCGACTGTTCCGCTTTCGCAGTTTTCCTTGGCCTTAAGACCAGTAAGTGTATAGGAAGGATCTCTCCAAGCCTGTCTGAGCTTGTCATTTGATCCATATTTGTTGAGAAGGAAGGAATTGAAAAGCTTCTGAAATCTATCCTTATAGGCTTCGGAGACAAATTCATAATTGGTAGAAGAGGTATAGACACCATACATATCGCTAAGGTTGTGTTCGTTGGCGACTTCAACAAAAGCCAAAGAAGGATCACTGGCCAATGTTGTACCAGTATAAGTATTCTTTGTCGTCAATAAGGTTCTGACCAGATCCTTTGTCGTCTCGACAAGTCTGTCATCGATATAGACTTCGAACTTGAAACCTAATCCGATATCGCCCATCTCTTCAGAGGTGAATCCACCTAAAGAGTTCAGCGTATTTCCATATCGGCATCCGAGCATGCAATAGTCGATATAGATTCCTTTTTCTTTCAGCTTCGCCCAGAAATACATGAACTGATCCAGAGCCGTTTCATCGACCTTGCTTGTTCCGCCATAGCTTCCGAAGATGTTCGGATGATAATAGTCTCCGTCATAATCCATGATTCTGACTAAGTTATAACCATTGGCAGCGACATTATCGACTAAAAGATCGATCTCTTCATGGCTCTTGAAGAAAGCCTCACCGGAGACATTGATTCCCCAGAAATTGACCTCCTCGCCTTTGGCGTTGACAAAAGTTTCACCCTTTTCGCTGATGAAACCGTTCGCGTCAATGTTTCTATCCTGAAGATAGGAAACATCCAAAGCAGTTCCCGCAATCTTGGAATAATCAGGAAGCTCATATGCATACCAAGAAGAAGTATCAGGATTGTATTTGTTTTTCTTCTTCGGCATGATGAGGCCTTTTCCGCCGCAGTCAGCAGCAGTAACGGCAACAATCATACAAGCGGCTGTTGTCGAAACGATTTCAGCCTTCAAAGATTTGACTTTCTTCTCCGGATGAGGATTGTTGAAACCGAACATGTTGAGCTTGATACCAAGACCCATGCTAGAAGCTTCGACATTGCTTCCCTTCCAGATGATCGGGCCGACATCGTTTTCTTCGGCCTTCCACCAGTTGAAAATATGTCTTCCTTGGATAATCTCGACAGGTTCTTCGCTTCCATCATCATACTGATAGGTGTATTTGGCGACGACCTTGTCATCCCAAGACATATTGTGGATCATGTACAAGCCGTCACATGTTCTGTTAAGAGGAATTGCGACGCTTTCCGTAAACAGCTTGCTGTCTGTAATCTGTCTGCTTCTTAAACCGATAGCGGTCTTGTTGGTCTTGTTAGGATCGAGGATATTGAAGCGGATAGAGTTGAAAGTCTGTTCTCCGAAAAGATCAAAGCCGGTCAGCTCATTGTTGCTCCCCTGATTGGTCCAGCCGATACCTTTGCCGCCGGTGAAGGCAGTTGTAGCATACTGAGAGATATCAACATAGTCCATCTTGATCTCATTGTTTTCGACTTTCTTTGCGAATTCTTCACTTTGAACCATCGTACAACCTAAGTTTTCATCAGGAAGATTGTTCAATGTGATCTTGAAATCATCATAATAAATGCTAGGAGAGGGGATATTGGTATCATTTGTCATATGAGCGATACCAAAACCTGCGATCTTTGTCAAATCGACAATAGCAGGAGTAGAGCCGCTTCCGCTATCATTGACTCTGTTGCCGTTGACGGACAAGGCGGAGAGCGGAATCTGAACAAACTGCCATTCGTTCTGTTTGCGAAGATCGACATACTTGGACAATTCGACAACGCATCTGTTGTAGCGCTGATTGACAGGCTTTGACTGGAATTCGCTTCCTCTGTCCTCTAAAAAGTAGACATTGTACCAGGAAGGTGTATCAAGGAGTTTGACATAGAATTCAAAAGCTGCCTTCTTCTTAAACTCAGTATTGTTTCCGACGCCGTGCTTCATATCAATCGGTTCATCGAAAAGGTAGTAGAATTCCGTGTTGACCGTCACAGTGGAATCCATAGAGAAGGATGCACTTCCTTCGTATTTCTCATCAGTGACGATCTTTCCGTTTCCAGTGTTCCAGATCAGATTTTCGTTTCCGTCAACAAAGGAATCATCGAAAATCTGTTTGAACACAGACGCTTCACTGCCATTGATCTGTGCATTTTTTCTGATTGTCTGAAGGTTCTGATCCAGGTTGCTTCCTTCAAAGAAGAACATGGAGAATGCGAGAGCAAAACCTGATAGCAGCTTTGTTCTTTTTCTCATAAGCTAGAGCCTCTCTTTCTTGTTAAAAGCTTCGATATACTGTTCTTTCTCTTGTAAGAAATCTTCTCTCAATGATGTCTTGTGGATGGTGACAGGCTGTTTGCCCATATTCTCAATGACATAGTGATGGATAGTAGAAGGAACACAGACAATATCGAGATAGTTGCAGATAAAGAATCTTTCAGGATGGTCTTTATCATAGATTTTGACCTTTTCGCCGTTGGTGAGAGTAAGGACGTGGAAATTGCCCTTGGTCTCATCTTCATAAGTTTCAAGGAACTGCTCTGTCTCTAATTTGAAATAGAGAAGAGGAGATTCGCCCAAGGTTTCATGGATGACTGTATCATCATCGGTGAAATCGGTGGACTGTCTGACTAAGTGTTTGTTGACGAAGTCGGTATCTCTGTACTTCTGAAGGACTTCATCACCGCAATAAGAATGAATCGGACGCGGATTGCCGTCGAGATCCTTTCTGAGATAGTCATAAAGCTTATAGGTATAAGAACCGATTGTCAAAGAACCGATTTCAAGAATGAGCTGGTTTCTTCCAGAGGAGTGGATTGTACCGGCAGGGATGATGACCTGTGTGCCTGCCTTGGATTCGACAGCATTGACATACTTGAGGTAATCGACCTTTTCGCCGCTCTTTTCGGATTCTTTCACTTTAGCCATGAATTCATCCGGATCGGCACCTTTCTTGAATCCTAAGAAAGTCTTGGCGCCTTCTGCGGCCTCGACAATATAGTAGGATTCATCCTGTCTTCCCAATTCGCCGTACATCTTCTTGATGTAGCTGTCATAAGGATGACACTGGATAGACATGTTGCCATTGGAATGCCATGTATCATCATAGTTGAAACGGATAGGAAAATAGCCCTTAAAGTAATCGACACAGTCTCTTCCCATGATGTTGATGCCTTTGGCGTGAACATAGGTATAGAAAGGAACTTCGACTCTCTTTCCATTAGCAAGAGCGACGATGCTGACTTCGCTAGGAATCATATCGAAAATCCAAGAACAATTCTTCATTGTCTTAGGAAGATTTCTTTCTCTCATCATGAAGAATCCGCCCCAAACGCCTTCAAGATAGACCGGTTTGCAGCGGAAAGGCTTATGGGACATTTCTTCGAAGATGACATCCAAGTCAGCATAAGGAAGCATGACTAAATGTTCTCTGTCATCTGCAAAGATATAGTAATCGAGAATTTTATTCTCGACCAGTTTCTTTCTGAGGTTCACTTCGCTTTCAAAGTCGACATAATAGTTTCTTCTCATGAGCGCTTTGAAAGGACGGGCTTCTTTGTCGCCGATATTGATATATTCTTTTCTGTTGCAGCGAAGAGCAGCTTCCTTAGGAGAAATATCCATATAGACTTTGACATCGACAAAAGGAAGGAATTCATCGATCAATGCACCATGACCGATCAAAACGATCTTTTCCTTCTTCTCTTTCAGGATGGAGAGAACTTCTTCGACTTTGTCCTCTCTCATCAGATTCTTCAATCCATTGGTGAAGAGTCTTCCATAAAGGAGAGGAGGATCGATCTTCTTATCTTCCGGAAGATAAGAAGCGAGCATCTCTTCGATTTCCTTGCTGTCCTTATATAAATCAGCAGTGCGGATAACACGATATCCTAAGAAGAAAGATTCAACCGTCTTAAAGTCACAGGTCGGATAGCCGTCGATAGCAAGAACACTTGCATTCTCTTGATTCAATGCCTTCAATAATTCATCCTTGATAGCCGAATTATCGAAAAGAATACGATCAGAAACTTCCTTGTTCACTGAAACTTCATTCACAGCATTCATATCATCGAACGGATAGGGTTTAAACATGAAACTCATAATATTTATTTCTCCTTGGATAATTTAAAGACGAACACACTGTTTAAATTCTTCAACGACAACTGATTTCCGGAAATTTTCATATTTACATCATCATCTGAATAAATGACTTTCAAAGAAGATAGAGAAGCAAAACGAGGGAAAGAAAGATTCACTTCATCGATGTTTCTGTCTTCTTCGCTGTGATTGATGACAAAGATGTCATATTCCTTCTCATCCTCAAGCACTTTCACATCAACGTCTTCAATAGATGAGGTGAAGAAAGGCATATCGATCTTCAACATCAGCTTTTTCAATGAGATGGGATTTGTGCCATCTGTCTTCTCAAATGCATTCAGCATCGGATTATAGACAGTGACGATGACACCCATCTTTTCCAATTCTTCAATACGTCTATTAAGATCCTCATCCGGATAGAGATAACTAGGAAGAATGACGATCTTACAATTAGAAGCATGCTCTCTATCTACAAGCTGAGGATAATATCCGTTTTTCTTCAGTAAGTTATAGAGCAAAGCACTGTTGACACTGGATGGTTCTTTGCATTTCCAGGAGTTTACAACACCTTTGTTGAACTGAATATCCTCTTTGATATTCATGTCGGGATCAAAGAGAATGCCGACCTCATCAAAGTGAGACTCCTTGCTTGCAAAGTCCTCGCCGAACTGGTGGATGAAAGCGTTGATTTCCTTTACCATCTCATACTTCTTTGTCTTTGTTCTGTCGTTGTATACTATTCCATATTTGTTGCCTTCAGGCGAATTGTCTTTGACGATATCGGCTCTGTACTGGTAAGGAAGAATACCTTTAATTCCGCTAGAAATGATTGTAAACATCATAATCTTATAATAGCGAGGATCGACACAGACAGCCGCATCACACTCAATCACCCATGCATGTTTCTGATGGTAAGATGAGACGGAAGAGCAGGCATCGAGTATTCTTGAATATTCGTAATAGGTTTCGCCTAGCGGCCTTAAATACAACGTGATTCCTAAGAAATCCATGCCTTCAGAGATCTTAAAAAAGTCGCTTCCTCTGATTGCCTGTCCTTGCTGAATCGAGCAAGGCATCACGCAGGTGAAGACTTCCTTCTCCGGATTCTCTTTCTTGGCAACCTGTGAGATAGAAACTAGATACTGGTTCAGTTTCTCATTGCTGAATTTTCTGAACTGGAACCATGTCTTCTTGTCCTTCTCTTCAGTCGGACGGTCTCTTGGAACTGGATTGTCATCCTGATAGACATTCTTATACTCTTCTAAAGAGGCGGGATTGTAGTCATAGAATCCGATAAACGGATAGGCGGGTTCATTGTAGATCTGATAACCGAGAACAGACTTGTCATCCTTGAAATGATCGGCGACCATCTTGGTAACGCCCTCATCGTCTTCTCTCTCATTCTTCTTATTGAGGCAGGAACGGATGAAATAGTCCCAGCGGGAAGGAATATCATTCCCATCCTGGTCTTTCATCTTATAGTCCGCTTCATTTCGAAGATTGAGACTGTATCCGTTGATACGGATAAAGGAGCAAAGACCGTTCTTTTCAATCTCATTCTGCAGCATATCGGAGAAGGAGAAATCCTTCTCATAACCAGTTTCCGTCTTTTTGACAGAACCAAGTGCTGCAAAACGGACAATATCAAAGCCGAGGGCTTTGATATCACTCAAGTCCTTATTCACTTCATCGACATGTAAAAGAGGATCGATAAGCGGAATTTTGTCCGGGTGAAAAGACGGGAAGTAGTGCGATCCTAATCCGATTGTCTTTTTTCCATCTTTGTACAAAATTCCGCTTATGATCTTCATTTTAATTTAGAGTCCTTTTTGGCAAGCTGCGTAAATGTTGCTGTAGACATCTCTTCCGTCTTTGGAGACATCTTCAAACTTCTTCTTCATATTAGAAAGTTCAGAATCCAAAGAAGATGCAGTAGCACCCTTGGTACCGGAGATGACACCAGCTTCAAAGCTGTTGAGATCGTTAGAGAGGGTGGTTCCCTTCTTTGTCCAGGATTCGGTTGTGACAGCAACTGTCTGCTTTCTGAAATCATACTTGGCAGTGTTGTCTTTTCCGGTTCCTAAGGCTTCATACATCAACTTGGACAAATCATCCATTTCTGCATAAGACTTTCCACCGGTTGTCATCTGGATGTAGGAATCGCTGACCCAACGGAAAGGCATGTAATTGACGTTGATAAGACCGCGCTTTCTTGCCTTAGCGAAGTTGGCATACTCAGTCTTGATGACCTTCTGTCCATTGACGACATCATAGGTTTCACCTTCAATACCATAGTTTGTAAGAGTTTCACCGGCTTCGGAGAAGAGCCAGTTGACACATCTCATGATTTCCTTGGCTCTCTCGCTATCGCCATCTAACTTGCTGGAGAAGACAAAGGCCTGAGTGAGACCACCCTGATCAGGGATATCGGAATAGGTCTTTCCGTTTAAGCTAGGTCCTGCAAGTTTGAAGCCGACCCATTTTCCATTAGGAACAGTTGCATTCAGCTTTTCTGTCATAGTCTTGGCATATTCAGCCCAGGAGAGTGTGCAGCCAAGTGTATCATTGGTCATCATTTCAGGAAGCTTGACCCATTCATCGACTGAGGAATAACCATTGTTCAAAAGTCCGCCGGCAAACATATCCTGCATAGTCTGTAAATAGGCTTTGTAGTTCTTATGCTCAACGATAGACTGATATTCGTTGGTATCATAATCTGTGCAGAACTGATAGCTGGTGTTGATGCCAAAGAGGTATCTGAGACGGGAGATATCTCCGGTGAAGGGAACTTCATCGTTCTTGCCGTTTCCATTAGGATCTCTGTCCTTGAAAGCCTGGAGAACATCGAGGAATTCATCCCAGGTTGTCGGAACGGATAAGTGGAGATTATCGAGCCAGTCTTTTCTGATGAGCCAGGAGAAACCGTATCCAGGTTCACGGATAGAACGCATATGATAGACTTCATGATCGGAACCATCGGTGAGCTGGACCCAATTCTCGACGGTGAGGTTCTTTCTGTAGTTAGGGGCATACTGCATCAAAAGATCGTAGATCGGAAGAGCAGCACCCTGTTTGACGATGGATTCAAGATTCGGAACGGTGCAATAGAGATCAGGCATATCTTTCTTGTTCATGAAGGACTTGGTGATAGCATCGCTATAAGCGCCGCTTTCCCACTCGGTGATGGTGATTTCAGAGTTTGTGGCCTCTTCCCATTTTGCCTTCAAGTCAGTGGAATAGTTAGCATTCTTCGGAGCATAGATGGTGAATTTGAGCTTGTCTCTCTTGTGGAAATCATTGTAGTTCAACGGATCGACAGATGCGTATTCGCTTTCCTTCTTGTGAATCTTCTTGCCATTTTCATAGCCATTGTCAGTGGTCTTGTTTCCACTTTCCCTGTTTCCACAGCCGACGACAGAGAACAAACCGGCAACGAGCATCGACAACTTCATCAAAGACTTCAGTTTCATAGTGAATCCTCCTTTATTGATTCATTATTCTTTTACCGACCCGACTGTAACGCCACTGACCAAAAACTTCTGAGCGAAGGGGAATACGATGAGAATCGGAATAATACAACAGACGATTGCCGCATCTCTTACCTGAATCGGAAGACCAGGGGAAGCCTGACCTGAGCCGATACCATACATCGTATTGACGTCGGAAATGATTTTGGCTATGTAGACCTGGAGGGTATCATTGACACCATCGAGGTTGATAAGAGCATTCTGATAGTTGTTCCACTGACCGACGATGATCCATAATGCAACGGTAGCAAGAATCGGCTTGGAACAAGGGATAACAATTCTGAAGAGAATTTCAAAGTCATTGGCTCCGTCAACTCTTGCAGACTCAATCAATGCCTTAGGAAGACCGTCGAAGTAGCTTCTGACGACAATGATGTTGTAGGCGCTGAGAAGTCCGCCGACGACAAGAGACATCAGCTTTCCGTTGAGCTGGAGAGAGTAGATGACAAAGTAGTTCGGAATGATGCCTGCAGAGAGGAACATGGTGAGGGTGATGAACTTTGCGTAGAGCTTCTTTGTCTTGAATTTGCCAAAGGCAAGCGGATAAGCGGCAAGGCAAAGCATGATGAGGGATAAGACAACACTGAGGAAACAGACAAGGATTGTTCTTCCGTACGCCTCATAGATCTTCTTATCGCCTAAGACGATCTTATAGGCTTCGACATTGAATCCGACAGGAATCAGAGATACTTTTCCGCTGACGATATAGTCAGGATTGGAGAAGCTGATAGCGACTAGGTTCAATAACGGATAAAGGATGATCATGGCAAGAAGCAGCATGATGATCGTCAGACACACCTTATAGGCGATGTATCCAGGTGACTTTCTCACCTTTCTTTTCTTTCTCATGTTAATTTCGTTCATAATGGTTTACCAAATAGATGCTTTCGATATTTTCTTACTGACCTGGTTGGAGGCGATGACGAAGACAAGACCGACTGCGCTGTTGAGAAGACCGATTGCCGTACCGAAGCCTGGGTTGCTCATCTGTTTATAGGTAAAGGTGAGAACGACTTCTGAGACATTGATGTTCTGATTGTTCTGAAGGAGCAAGATCTTTTCGAAGTTGCTTCCCATGATGGAGCCTAACTGCAAAGTGAGCATAATCATGATGGTAGGAAGAAGGGCGGGTAAGGTGATATCTTTGATCTGTCTGAAGTGTCCGGCTCCCTCAACCTTGGCAGCTTCATATAGCTGTGGATTGACAGAGAGAATTGCAGCCGTATAGACGATTGTCGACCAACCGCATGTCTGCCAGATACCGCTGACGACCTGGATGAATCTGAACCACTTCGGATTGGTTAAGAAGAACTGCTGATCGACATGGAAGACATTGATGAGGAGGTTGTTGATAAGGCCCTGTTCACCGGCATCGAAGACTAAGTAGATAATGCCGACAAGCGCGGTTGTCGATAAGAAGTGCGGAATATAGGAGAGTGTCTGTAAGCTTTTTCTGAAGATTCTGTTGTTGATCTCATTGAAGAGAATGGCAAGGATGATCGGACAGGGGAAGAGGAAGAACAAAGCCAACAAGTTGATTGCCAAGGTGTTCCCGATCAGATGCCATCCATCGTTGTACTTGAAGAAGTCGCTGAAGTTCTGCAGCCCGACGAATTCGCTGCCGCTGAATCCTTTCAGGTAAGAATAGTCATAGAATGCCATTCTTAGGAAGTAAAGCGGCCAATAAGCGAAGACAAGGAACCAGGCAACAACAGGGATCATCATCAGGAAAATGCAGAGATTTCTCTTCAGATATGCCTTGTTTGCGGATTTCTTTTCTTCTCTGGTAAGATAGTTGATTTTTTTCAGTTCTCGTTTAACATTGATAAGCATATTTTTGTTTGGTCCTCTATAAAGACAATTTATTATAAGCCCTTACAAAGCTTGTTGCAATTTATTTTTACTCTTTTTAAAATTCAATGAAAATTATTTTCTTTTAGAGGCCTATCTTGGTATAATAATGAAAAAACGGAGGCCTTTATGAATAAATTCATAACACTTGCTTTATCTGCCGGACTGTTAGTCTCATGTTCTGACATCAAAGAATCCGAGAAAACGACGACAAATACGGAAAAGGAGACCACAACAGAGATGAAAACGGATAACAAAACCGAAAAAATGACGACAGAAGAGACTAAAAAAGACCTCTGGGAGATACCGGATGTCGATGTTTCCCATATCGATTCCAACAATAGGCTGATCTGTTTCACTTTTGATGATGGTCCAAAGACAGCAACCTCCTTCAAGCTTCTGAAAGTCTTTGAGAACTTCAACAAGAACAATCCTAGCTTTGAAGCACACGGCACTTTCTTCTATGTCGGAAACAATATCAACGATACGACAAAGAGCATCATTGAGAAGGCTGTAGAGCAGAAGTTCCAGATTGGAAACCACACTTTGACTCACAGTCATCTTGAAAACATGACCAAAGAAGAGATTCTCAATGAGGTCAATACGCCGCTTAATAGGCTCAAAGAGATCATTCCGATCGAGAACGCCTTAGTACGTCCTCCTTTTGGAACGACCAATTCCTTAGTCCTTGAGACAATCGATGCTCCTTTGATCAACTGGACCACCGATCCGGACTTAGATGCTTTGGACTGGGATGGCAAAACGACCGATGAGATCTATAACAAGATCTATAGGAATGCAGTCGATGGCGGAATCGTCTTGATGCATGAAGGATATGAGACAAGCATCGAAGCCGTGAAAAGACTGCTTCCCGACCTCATGGAGAAAGGATTCCAGGTCGTCACCATCCACGAATATCTCAAAGTCAGAGAAATCCAGTTAGAGAAGCATAAAGTCTATTGGTCTTTGTTTGAATAGAGACTATAATCAATCATTATGAATTTCTTCAATCATGAGCCTAAGGCTGTCTCTTTGGCAAGCACAAGAAAAGGACAGTTCTTCTACCTTCATCGCTATTACATCTCCATCATCTCTTTTCTAAGCTACTTTTCATTCCTTTTCTTTCTTCCTTTTTTAGGATACCTGCTCTTTTTTGAATATCAGGTTGCTTACTTCTCTTCTAAAAACGATGTCTCCTCTCTTCTCTCTTTCATCACCTACTATTCTCTGATATTCATTCCGCTTCTGATGATTATAGATATCGCGCTCACAGGATGTTTCTATGTGAATAACAAGCTCACGCTTGATATTCCAACCTCCATCCGAGATTATTTCAAGGGGATCAAGGAAAACTATGTAAGAAGCATCCTTCCCTCTTTCCTTTTTGGATTATCATTTTATTTCCTTTTCCTCGATTTGAACTATTCCCTGAATATGCCAAGCAAAATAAAAGGGCTGCAGATACTTATAAGCATCATCGCAGTCCTTCAGTTTCTGTTAGTCTCCAACTTCTATTTCCTGTCTCTCAGCCAGAATGCAAGATACAATCTCAAGTACAAAGATCTTCTGAAGAATTCTTTGATTCTGAGCTTCTCGAAGTTCTATCTCAGCATCGCTGTCCTTCTTCTTTCCTATCTGCCGCTTCTTGCTTACTTCTTTGCCGTCATCTTCACCTTCAACAATGTTGTCATCGTCGTAGGATTTGTCATTCTGTTTTTAGTCTACTTCGGTTATTCGACATTGATTATAGAAGAATGTCATCAATATCTCTTTGATGAAGTCATCAATAAGACAAACATCATCAAAGAATACAGAAGAGGACTGTTAAGAGAAGAGAATTAAGCTGATCTCTTCTCTTTGATGATCTCCTGATAAGAGTAGAAGGAATCCTTCGGTGTTCTTTTCTGATTGTTTTCAAAATCGACATAGGCTAAACCAAAACGGGATGTAAAGCCTTCAGCCCATTCAAAATTGTCCATCAAGGACCAATGGAAATATCCTCTTAGATCAACGCCTTCCTTCATGGCCTTCTCCATATAATAGAAGGTCTCTTTCAGATTGTTGATGCGCATCTTGTCATGGACCTTGCAATTATCACAGCTTCCGTTCTCTGTGATGATAAGAGGAAGATGATATTTCTCATACATGAACTTCAGTCCATAATAGATGATCTCATTAATGATATACCATCCATTGTCCATCCTCTCTCTTTCGATAGGATCAGATTTGATGCCAGAGTGAACATAGAATCCGGAATAGAGATTCATGCCGATGAAATCAAGTCCGGTATGAATCAGTTTTCTGTCTTCTTCCGTGATAGTAGGATGTGTATCCTTAAAC